>JAITOO010000118.1 GCA_031289875.1 Flavobacteriaceae bacterium | reverse complement strand
GTAGAAATAGTTTAATAAACCAAAAAAGGAAGCACAAAAACGCTTCCTTTTTCCGGTATCATTTTTTTGTAAAAATAATATTTTTTTATTCGGCTGTGAAATTGTAATTTCGCAGACTGAAATACAATTAAAAAACAGACATAAATGGCTATTCTTGGACAGATTAGAAAACAAACAGGCTTGTTGATTGGAGCTATTGCGATAGGTTTATTAGCATTTTTAGTTCCTTGGAGTTCTGTGTCAAACTTCTTTTCGGGGCATAAAGACCCCAATGTGTACGGAAAAGTAAACGGCGAAGCCATCACCCGACAGGAATTTGAAAACCAGCGGGTTTTGGTGCAAAACCAATATCAAGGGCAGGTTTCCGACGTTTTACTGCAAGGACAGGTTTGGAACTCTTTGGTACAGAATAAATTAGTTCAGCAAAAATTTGAAGATGCGGGCTTTGTCCTCACCGACAAAATGATTTGGAATATTGCCAAATACTCCCCCATGTTCGCCAACAATCCGCAGTTTGTGGACAAGAACGGGACGTTTAATGTGCAGGCTGTGCAGGATTTGATGCAGCGGCTGCAATCCGAAACGAACAATCCGCAGGCGCAGGAACAATATCATCTGCTCCAAACCATGAAAAATAATTTTGGCTATCAGGCGATGTACAAACAATATTTCGGGGCTTACGGAGCAGGAATGCTTTCCAACAGCAAAGAAATTGACGTTTTGGCGCAAAATCAACTTAATGTCGCAAATATTGATTACGTCAAAATCGACTACGATGCTTACCAAAAACAAAATCCTGTCAAAGTAACCGACGAAGACTTGCAGAAATACATAGACAAACACAAATCTCTTTTTAAAATTGATGCCAATAGAATATTGGATTACGTTTTCTTTTCAGGAGCGCCTTCTCCAACGGACAGGCAGGCTTCTTTGGCGGAAATCAACAAATATTTGACAAATTCTGTTGTGGACGGAGATACCATTCAGGCATTTCCTTCTGTTAAAAACGATTCTATGTATGTAACTCAATACTCTGATAAACAGTTTATTCCAACATACAGATATGCACAGCAACTCCCTGCGGAAATCCAAAATTGGGTCAAAGGAGCTTCCATCGGACAGATTTCATCCGCGTATGAAGTGCAGGATTATTATGTCCTCTCAAAACTGATTGGCAAAAAAAACACCGATTCCATTCAGGCGCAAGACATTTTGATTTCCTACACAGGCTCGCCTGCAACTCCAAAAACGGCAAGAAACAAAGAACAGGCAAAGAAACAAGCCGACGATTTGGCAGCACAATTGAACGCTAATATTTCCGACTTTGCTAAATTGGCATTGCAGTTTTCCGACGACCCCAACACCGCTCAGAAAGGTGGAGATTTGGGCTGGCTCGTAACTTCCCAAGACTTTGCTGCTCCGTACAAACCTTTGCAGACTTATTTGGAAACCGGCACCGTAGGTAAAGTTGGAGTGGTGGAAACTCCCGAAGGTTTCTTGGTTTTGAACATTCAGCAGAGAAAAACGGGGGCTGTGGCTTATAAATTAGCAGATTTGGCGAAAGAAATTAAAGCTTCCGACGCTACGACCGAGAAAGCAAGAACGAACGCCGTTACTTTCGTTCAATCAATAGAAGGCAAAGCTTCCAAAGAATTTCAAGATAAGGCTTATAAATCTAAATTCACGCCATTGCAGCAAACAGGCATTCTGCGTTTCGGAACACCACTGCAAGATTTGGGAACTGACCAGGACGCAGACATCATCGAATGGGCATTTGACCCTAAACGGGATTTGGGAGATACCAACATGTTCACTACCAGCGACGGAAGTTATATTGTAGTAAGGCTTTCGGGAATATTCAAGAAAGGTCTTGCTGCTCCGTATTTGATTAGAAAAGATTTGGAAACCATTGTGCAAAATGAAAAATTAGGCAAAATCATTGCCGAAAAGGTCAATGCTTCCCAAAAATCTTTAGACCAGCTGGCAGCAGAATACAAAACAACAAAATCTTCTACCTCCATCAACTTCGATAACCCTGCGATTGAAAACGCTTTTGAACCGAAAGTAGGCGGTGCGGCATTCGGGCTGAAAGCCAACACGGTTTCCAAAGCGATTGAAGGAAAAACAGGCGTGTATGTGATAGTTGCCAAGTCCGTAACCAAAGGACAAGTCGGAGATAAAAAACAACTAAAAACCGCATTGATAAACCAATATTCGCAACAGATGCCCGCGCTTTTGCTGAGGACTTTGTATCAGGAAGCAACTACTGATGATTACAGAGGTGCGATTTTCAATCAACAGCAAAAACGACAGTAACAAAAATAGTAGTTTCATAATGAGAAAACCTCAGAATGTTATGTTTTGAGGTTTTGCTTTTTTGTGAGAAAACCACATCAAATTAACAAACCAAAGCCTGTCTTGGAGTTGCATGTCCTTTTTTCGATTTACCAAATTTTATCTAAACACATTATCGGTTACAAATAAAAATCTCTTTTGCCGGCTTAAGGAAGCAAAAAATCTGAAAAATTATAATTTTTAAGATTTAATTTTGAAAATTGCATGAAAATCACTAAAATTGTATCCATTTTAGCAACCTTATGAAAATAGTCAAATTTGGAGGAACTTCTGTCGGTTCAAGCGAAAGCATCAGATGTCTGCTCAATATTTTACAAAAAAAAAACCGGACGGGCGAAAAATTTACGGTCGTCCTCTCAGCCATGAGCGGGGTAACCAACCTTTTAACCGAGTTGGCAGAGACGGCTTCCAACGGTGAAGATTTTAAATCAGGACTGAAAAAGATTGAGCACAAGCATTTTGCCATTATCAAAGAACTGCTCGAAATCAAAAATCAAAATCCTGTCCTCACACAGATTAAAATCTACATCAACGAATTGGAAGATTTATTGCAGGGAATTTATAACCTGCGGGAACTCAGCCTTCAAAGCAAAGATTTGGTCATCAGTTACGGCGAAAAATGCTCCACTTTTTTGGTCAGCCAGATTGCCCGACAATATTTTTCCGAAAGCCTTTTCGTTGATGCTTCTGCACTGGTAAAAACAGACAGCCGCTTCAGCAACGCCAAAGTCGATTTTGAACAGACAGATACTCTGATTCAAAATTTTGCGCAGGCAAATCCCGATAAAATTCTTTTTGTAACAGGGTTCATCGGGTCTAACAAAAACAACAGAATCACAACGCTCGGACGGGGAGGGAGCGATTACACCGCCGCTATTTTCGGTGCGGCTTTAAACGCCGAAGAAGTCGAACTTTGGTCGGACGTGGACGGAATGCTAACCGCAGATCCTCGCATCGTGAAAAAAGCCTTTTCTCTGTCGGAAGTATCCTATACCGAAGCGATGGAACTTTCCTATTTCGGAGCAAAAGTTATCTATCCGCCTGCCTTAATTCCAACTTTCCATAAAAAAATCCCGATTGTATTGAAAAATACTTTTAACCCTGATTTTCAAGGAACGAGAATTCAAGAAAAACTGAACGAAAAAAGTCCGTACCCGATTCGTGGAATTTCCTCCATTCCTGCCGTCAGTTTGGTAAATATAACGGGAAGCGGAATGATTGGAGAGGTCGGTTTCAGCGGACGGCTGTTTTCTCTTCTGGCAAGAGAAAAAATCAATGTGATTCTGATTACGCAATCTTCGTCAGAACACAGCATTACCTTTGCCATTGAGCCTAAAGATGTGGTCAAAGCCCGAAAATTGATAGAATTGGAGTTTGAAATGGAACTTTTGACTCACAAACTCAATCCTCCAATGATTGAACCCGAAAAACTGTCTGTTTTGGCAATTGTCGGCGAAAACATGAAACAAACACCCGGCATCTCGGGCAAATTGTTTTCCGCTTTGGGACGAAACGGCATCAATGTTCACGCCATTGCACAAGGCTCGTCGGAGTACAACATTTCCGTCATCATCAAGCAGCGCAATCTGGCAAAGGCTTTGAATACCGTTCACGATGTTTTTTTCATTTCGCTGACGAAAACCTTACACGTTTTCAATGTCGGAACAGGAAATATCGGTTCGACACTTTTTGCCCAGATTTTGAAACAAAGCCGTTTCTTGCAGGAAAACAACGATATAGAGGTAAAAGTTGTCGGGATTACCAATTCCCGCAAGATGTTTATCGACGAAGACGGCATTGATTTGGAAAACTGGAAAGATGCGCTGGAACAGGGCGACAAAGCTAATTTAGAAAGTTTTGTCCGACAGATGAAACTGATGAACCTGTCCAACTGCGTTTTTATTGATAATACGGCAAGTCCGCTTCCGGCAAGGTTTTACAGGGAAATTTTTGACTCTAACATTTCGATAGTTACCTGCAATAAAATTGCCAATTCGTCCTCGTATCAAGAATATAAATTGTTGAAAGATACTGCACGCAGACGCGGTGTGGATTTCTTTTACGAGACCAATGTCGGGGCAGGTCTGCCGATTATCCGCACGCTGAAAGACTTGATGGCGAGCGGCGACCAAATTTTGAAAATCGAAGCTATTTTGAGCGGTACGATTTCCTATATTTTTAATAATTTTAAAGGTGAGAGTTCTTTCCACAATGTGGTGAAAAAAGCACAGGAACTCGGCTATACAGAGCCTGACCCCCGCGACGACCTGAGCGGTAAAGATTTCATGCGTAAAGTGATGATTCTCGCCCGAGATGCAGGCTATCCGATTGAAGAAAAAGATGTGGAACTGGGTGCTATCTTGCCTGAAAATTGTATTAAAGCTCTGTCTGTTGCAGATTTCTATCAGGAACTTCAAAATTCAAATTCACACTTTAATGAGTTGAAATACAGAGCGGAACAAGAAAACAAAGTTCTCCGCTATATCGGAAAACTTGAAAACGGCAAAGCCTCTATCCATTTGGAATTGGTGGACAGTACGCATCCGTTTTACAGCCTATCGGGAAGCGACAATATTATTTCTTTCACGACCGAGCGATACAAGTACAATCCTTTAGTGGTGAAAGGTCCCGGCGCAGGAGCGGAAGTAACCGCCGCAGGCGTATTTGCGGATTTGATTAATGTAGGGGCAGATTGAGAAAATTTTCGCACTTTTGCAAAAAGTGAAAACATGGCAAAGAATTTAGAAGTAACCGTAACCGACTATATATCAGGAATTGAAATAAATGCAACACCCGAAGAAATTGAGGCAGTTCAGGTGTTTTCCAAACAATTGGTAGAAGATTACGATTACCCGAAAGAGCATATTCAAACACGCCCGCAGCACAGAGTAAAAGTGCGCCCTTCGGATATAAAAAAAGAGTATCCGGTAGATATTGCTGTGTTTGCAAATGAAAAAAAAACCGATGAAAACCTTTACATTGTTGTTGAGTGCAAAAAGAAAAACCGCAAAGACGGCAGAACTCAACTTGAAAATTATTTAACACTCTCAACTGCTTATTTAGGCGTTTGGTTTAACGGTGAAGAACGCTTTTTCCTTCGTAAATTTGTCAAGCCAAATGGCGAAATACATTTTGAAGAAATTCCCAATATTCCAAAATTTGGGCAGCGGGTAGAAGATATTGGTTTGTATAAAAGGCAAGATTTGAAGCCAACGCATAACCTGAAAGCCATTTTTAAATCCATTCGCAATCATTTGGCTGCCAATACCGTTGGGGCGACTCGTGATGAGGTTTTGGCTCAACAACTTATCAATATAATTTTCTGTAAAATATACGATGAAAAATATACTGCTCCGAATGATATGGTAAAATTCAGGGCAGGAATAAGCGAAAAACCCAAAGAGGTAGAAAACCGCATTTTGGACTTGTTCAAAGAAGTAAAAACCAACTTACCCGAAGTTATTGACAGTGAGGATAAGATTACATTAGATACAAAATCATTGTTATTCATAGTTGGCGAACTGCAAAATTATTCTTTAATGCAAAGTGAGCGTGATGTTGTTGCCGATGCTTTTGAAACATTTATCGGACACGCTCTAAAAGGCGGACAAGGGCAATTTTTTACACCCCGAAATGTGGTAAAAATGATTGTAGATATACTGCAACCTAATGAAAACGACAAAATCATTGACCCCGCTTGTGGTAGCGGCGGATTTTTAATTGAATCGTTAAAATCGGTTTGGGACAAAATCAATCAAAAATATGCGAATTTAGGTTGGAACGAAGTTGAAATCAGTAAAAAGAAAATTGAAGTTGCAACAAAAAATTTTAGAGGCATTGATAAAGATTACTTTTTGAGCAAAGTTGCCAAAGCGTATATGAATTTAGTCGGGGACGGAACAACAGGTATTTTTTGCGAAGACAGTTTGGAAAATCCAAAAAATTGGCGTTCGGAAGCCAAAACAAAAATTGAAATGGGAACTTTCGATGTATTGCTGACAAATCCACCGTTTGGCTCTACGATAAAAGTAGAGGGCGAAGAAAAACTAAAACAGTTTGATTTAGCACACCAATGGAAACGAAAAAAAGCAGAGAACCTGTTTGAGAAAAACAATATTAAAGATAAAGAAGCCCCTCAAATTCTATTCATAGAACGCTGTTTGCAACTGCTCAAAGATGGTGGAAAAATGGCTATCGTTTTGCCCGATGGAATTTTCGGGAACGAAACCGAAAGTCATGTGCGAAATTGGATTTTACAAAACGCTAAAATAATTGCAATAGTTGATGTTCCTTTGGAAACTTTTTTGCCACACACAGGCACTAAAACTTCTGTTTTGGTACTCCAAAAAGTTGCAAAAGAAAAGTTGCCTGAAAACTATCCAATATTCCTATCTATTGCGGAGTATTGCGGACACGACAGGCGAGGTAAAGAAATTGAAAAAGACGATATTCCCGAAATTGCAAACTATTTTAACGAATGGAAAACCAACAATAAAATTGACTTCTAATGGCTGTCAAAGTTTTACCTATAAATTTAAACGATATTCAAAACGAACAATACCAGCGTTTTGATGTTAAATATTATATCATTGATGATTTTTTTAATTCGTTGAGCAAAAAACAAAAATTTGCAGTAACAACGCTTGCCGACTTAAAAGAAATAATAATAAGTGGTAGTTATATAGATACTTACACGACAAAAGAGAAAGGAATACCTTATTTACGGGTTGGCGACATTAAACCGTTTTCTTTTGACGAAAATGAGGACGATTTTGTATATGTAAGTCCCGATGTTGATAAGAAAATAAAAATCAAAGAAAATGATATTTTGATTGCCCGCACCCAAGCCACTATTGATAAATTAGGGACGGCAAGTATGGCAGATACACATAATTCAAATTGGGCTACAAGCCAACACACAACGAGAATTAGGGTAAATGAAAACAAGATTTCGCCTTTTTATTTGTTGGCTTATTTGAACTCGAAATTTTTCAAAGCACAAACTGCTTTGGCAAGTCACGGCTCTACACGAGTGGAATTTACCCATTCTCAATTAAGTAAAGTACGGGTTTTTATTCCTGAAAAAGAGTTGTACGATGATATTATTAGTAAAGTAAAAACCATAATCGAAAATAACAGAACTGCAAATAACCTGATACAAGAGGCAAAAGATATTTTCAAAACGGCAATATCTCTCAATAAAATAAATGCAAAACAACTTTGCTTTCAAACTGATTTACAATCATTAAAGGAGTTTGATATTTGGAATGCGACTTGTCATTTACCATTTTTTGCTGATAATGAAAAGGAATTGAAAACAAAGTTTGAAACAATAAAATTAGGCAAGATTGCAGATGTGAAAAAAGGAGA
>JAITOO010000113.1 GCA_031289875.1 Flavobacteriaceae bacterium | reverse complement strand
GCGTTGAAAATTTCGGCTTTTACAAACTTGACGGGATTTTCCTTTCGAAAAAAAGCAGGAGAAAAAATAATCTGGTCAAAAAGTTCTCCTTTTTTTGAAAACGCCGTACTGAACCTGTTATCGCGGAAAAGGTTTTCATACGGATTGAACAAATCCGTTGAATAAAGTTCGGCTATTGTTCTCCGGCATCGGAGAGTTTCACAAAAATACTTTGCATCCGGATTTTCATTGAAATCTCCTAAAATCAGTACGTTAGCTTTTTCGTCTTTTTCAAAAATCTTGTCAATTCTTTTGCGAAGTTGCTGCAAAAGGTATATTCTTTTGGAAAGATTAATATCTTCGTCCCTTTTAGAAGGCAGATGCAGCGTAAAAAAATGCACTTTTTCCTGCCCGATGCTCCCTTGGGCATAAACAATATCGCGCGTAAAATCGCGCGAGCCGTCGGGATTGAAAACAGGAATCCGAATGAACTCGTATTTTTCCAAAGTGAAAAATTTTTTATCATAGAAAAAGGCTGTGTCAATTCCTCTTTCGTCCAGCGAATCCTGATGTAGAAAGCCGTAATCTGTTCCTTGATGGGGGAAATGATGAAGCAAATCTTCCAACACTTTTCGATTTTCAATTTCTGCTAAACCAAAAAAAGCAGGCAACTTTTGAGTTTCTTCCCACCCGATGGTTTTCAACGTTTTGGATAGTTTTACAAGTTTGTCTTCATATCTCTTCCGATTCCATGATTTTTGTCCGAAATAGGTATAGTCATCGTCCAAAGTTCTCTTGTCGTCATAGATATCGTACAGATTTTCAACATTATAAAAAGCAACGGTATGAAGCATGTTTTTTTTATTTTCCGATTTTATTTTCTTCTCAAAACGGAGAGAATCCAAAGGAAAACTACCGCTCCGACAACGGACATTGCTATATTTGCCAAAATTCCGTCGTTAATATGAATGTTTAAAAAGTCAAAAATTTTACCACCTAAAAATCCACCGATAATTCCGACAATAAGATTTACCAAACAGCCGAAACCTTCGCCGCGGGTAAGCCTTCCTGCGACTGCTCCCGCCACGATTCCGATGATGATGTACCACAGCATATTTTTTATTTTAATATTACAAAGTTAATCTTTTTCAGCCGTTTATTTTCTGCTTCGCAATGATTTTTTTCCAATCGAAATAGCCCCACACCGCAATAATGAAATAGATAACCGTCAGCAGCGCATAGAGGGCTAACCCTTTGTGAATGAGCAAGGGAACAGCAAAAAAATTGCTGATGTTCAATAAAATCCAGTTTTCGATTTTCCGCTTTGCCAGCAGCCACATCCCCGCCCAGGCGGCAGCGCTCACAAATGAATCCCAGAGCGGAACGTCGGAGTTGGTGCAAGTTCGCAGAAACACGTATAAAACGCTAAAAAAAATAAAAACAATTCCTATGGAGATTTTCCATTCGAGAGGCGAGGAATAGCCGGCGCTCAATGTTTTGCCGTTTCTTTTCAGCCACAAAAACCAGCCGTAAATGCTCATGGCAAGATAGTACATTTGAAGTAGAATTTCGGCGTACAAACGCGCTTCAAAGAATAAAAATACTGTGATAATGATATTTACCAAACCGCAGGGATAGAGCCAGACTTTGTTGAATTTGGCAAATAAAACTTCCAGCACGCCGAACATTACGGCAATGCCTTCCCACACAGATATTTGGAGCAACTGTTCTTCAAATAAAGAAAAATATTCTTGCAACATTCTACACAGCAGTTTTGGATTAAGTTAAATCTTTGATTATCAATAAAAATTAAGTCTTTTTTGGATAGAATCAATTTCGTCAAGCAAAAATAAATCTAAAGCATTGATTTTTTCTTTAACTTCTCCCAATCTTCCCAAACGCAAATAATAAGTAATCAGGAATTGAATGTATTTCCTTGATTCTTTAATATATATGCTTATCTGCAATTCGTTTTCTACTGTGTTGGCAAATTCTATGATAGCTTTTCTGTAAATTTCAAATTCTTCGTCTAAAATGCCGTGTTTTCTTTCATTCATAATCTTCTGCCTTTATTTTATTATTAACGTAATTTTTTGGAAATGCAAATATTATGCCGTAAAAAGGGTTATTTCACGATTTTCAATTCACTTATCAACCTGTCCGATTCTGCGTATTTATCAATGATAAGCAATACATAGCGAATGTCCACCATGATGTTTCGGCAGATGGACGGGTCGTAGTTCAGGTCGCTCATCGTGCCTTCCCAAACGCGGTCGAAATTCAAGCCTGTCAGGTTGCCGTAGGCATCAAAAGCAGGGCTGCCCGAATTTCCGCCTGTGGTGTGGTTCGTGGCGAGGTAATTGACCGGCATTTCGCCGTCTTGCGCATAAATTCCGTAATTTTTTGTGCTGTACAAGTCTATAAGTTTCTGAGAAACATCAAATTCGTAATCATTGGGAACATATTTTTCCATGACTCCCTTTAATGTAGAAAACGGTTTGTAATACACGGCATCTCTTGGACTGTAACCGTCTATTTTTCCATAAGTTACACGCAAAGTTGAGTTAGCGTCGGGAAAGAATTTTTTGTTTGGAAACGCTTTTAATTGCGCTTTCATATAAATTCTTTGCAGACTGTCAGTTTTGTCTTGCGAAACGTAATAATTCGGTGTTATTTTATTGGCATGAACTTCGTAATAAGGCTTCACAAAACTGAAAACAGGGTCTTTTTGCAAAATTTCAGTCAATTGTTCTCTGGATTTTGAGGATAAGCTGTCGATTAAATTTCCTTTTTTGCCTGTGAGTAGAGAATTTTTCCACAAATCGGAGAGAAAAAGCTGAGCCGTTTCCTCTTTTTCGTAGTTTTCGTGTCCCGCTGCTTGAAACATTGGTTCAACATTCAATGAATACATTGACAGCATTTTAGCAGAAACTTCTCCGTCCAAATCGGCATCATAATTTTTGTAAATTGATAAAATTCTGCCTTTTACAGATTCTTTTGCTTTATCAAAATCTTGCGTTTTGTTATTCAACAAGTTAAGCAGAAACACAGCCATTCTGAAAGTTTCCGAATTGGTATAGAAAACTTCGTTGAAATAGGTATTTGCTTTCACATACCGATGGCTGTTCCGGTAAACTTCATTCAGCGAAGCGAGCAAATTTCCGTATTTATCCTTTTCTTTCGGATGGGAGTTCAAAAACTGCGTAAATTCCGCCTCATAAGCCTGTTTCTTTTGCAAAGCATTCGTTTGTTTCAGTCCTTGCAATTCGCCAATCCATTTTTTCCAGCCGTTAGCAATGCTTGCATATTTTGCCGCATATTTAATTTTTATTTCCTTGTTTTCCCGCATTTTACGGTCTAAAATTTTCAGCGAAGCGTCCCGAAGGGAAATCCTCGCAGGGTCAATAACATCTATAATCTGCCCCAAAGCAGAGGCTGAAAGGTACTCGTCCGTTGTGCCGGGAAATCCATACACAAAAGAGAAATCTCCTAATTTCTTGGGTTTTACAGACACCGGCAGAAAATATTTCGGCTGATATGGAATGTTGTCTTTGGAATATTGGGCAGGGCGGTTATTTTTGTCTGCATAGATTCGGAAAATAGAAAAATCGCCCGTGTGGCGGGGCCAGACCCAATTGTCGGTATCAGAGCCGAACTTTCCGACGGAAGACGGTGGTGCGCCTACTAAACGCACGTCCTCAAAGGTTTCCGTAATGAAAGCGTAATATTGATTGCCATTATAAAACGGTTCGATTTTCACCGTCTGCCAACTTTCTTTGGGCAGAGACACAGCGGTTTTTTCTATGTTCGTCTTGATAATTTGATTTCTTTTTTCTTCCGTCAATGAGTCGGTAACGCCGTCTAATATTTGATTTGTAACATCTTGAATATCTAAGACAAAGGTTGCTTTCAAGCCTTTATTAGGCAGTTCCGAATCAAAGTCTTTTGCCCAAAAACCGTAGGTTAGCAGGTTGTTATCCACGCTGGAATGAGACTGAATGCTCGAATAGCCGCAATGGTGGTTGGTCAGGAGCAAACCCTGTGGGGAAATGACTTCGGAGGTGCAGCCGCCGCCGAACTGTGCAACGGCATCTTTGATGCTCGGTTTTTCGGAGTCGAAAATTTGGCGGGCAGAAATTTTTATGCCCATTTGTTTCATCTCATTTTCGTTCAGCCGGTTGGGAAGCCACATTCCGCCTCCTTGCTGGGCAGAAACAAATTGAATGGCAAAAGTCAAAATAAGCGATAAGGTAACTTTCTGCATAGAAATTTATTTTCCTCAAAGATAAGGATAATTTCTAAGGCAAAAAATGTTGTTGCGGCAAGTGCATTTTTGGAATAGAAATCTGCATAAAATCTGTTTAATCTGCATGAAAAAAAACACACTTTGCAAAAAAAGAGGATTAATTAATGTAATCTATCCGAATAAAAAGAGAGAACGCAGCCGCTATGGGATAAATAACGAAAAAAGCCCCTGCACGGCTCTGATGCAGGGGCGGTTGTAATTATAAAGCGAGCCTATTGTACGTTATCGGCGCATACATTGATGCGGCGCGCCAAATCATGCAGTGCGTCACGCAGCGTGTCTTTTTCTTCACCGGTAAAGTCTCCCTTGCCTCCGTTGCCATCAATGCCATTCATTTTATGATTGAGCCACGAACGGCTTTTACCAAAATAGTGCATTGATATTTGCGCCCATGATACATCTATTAATATATCATACATTTGCTGTTTCATTGTTGGTGCATTTTTTTTGATTTGTGTTTCCATGATTTTGATTTTTTTAGATTAAGTACCTGCCCGAAAAGGGCGGATATTGTAAGTTGTCATTTTCTTGTCATGAGTTCGTCTATTAATAACTGTATGTAATATTCCAACTCTTTCGCCCCGTTAGGGTAAGCTCTGTGATAATTTCTGATAGATTGTATCAGTTCCC
>JAITOO010000050.1 GCA_031289875.1 Flavobacteriaceae bacterium | reverse complement strand
TGTATATTCCTTTGGGCGGCAGTCGCGGCTCGAAATGGAAAGTCGTGCGCAACACTTTCATTATCTTTTTAGTTTCAGGCTTTTGGCACGGTGCAAACTGGACTTTCATCGCTTGGGGTGCCTTTCACGCGATTTTGTTTTTGCCGCTGATTTTGCTCGGCAAAAATCGTAAAAATACCGATACAGTTGCCGAAGGGCGAATTTTGCCGAGTGTGAAAGAGTTGTTTCAAATGCTTTTGACTTTCGGTTTGGTAGTTATTGGTTGGGTACTTTTCCGGGCGGAAACAATAGGTGATGCGGTGCAATATCTTGCGGGTATTCCAAAGAAAAGCATTATTTATGCTCCGCTAATATTACTGAAAATGAAAGAGTTTTGGTTTATTTTGGCAATGGTCGTGGTGGAATGGATTGGCAGAAATGAACAATATGGTATTCAGAAAATTGGCTTGAAATGGAAACCGGTTTTTCGTTACGCTTTTTATTATCTATTGATTATTTCTATTTGGTTTTTTGGTGGAAAAGAACATACTTTTATTTATTTTCAATTTTAAAATATGAACAAATTCATTATCAAAATATTATGCTTTATTTTGCCCATTATTATTGTGGCAATAACTTTGGAATGCTTGCTTATAAATATTCCTAACGACTATTCTTACAAGAAAAATTATCTTGACAAGCACAGTTCCGAAATCGAAACTTTGATTTTGGGCAGTTCTCATACGTTTTATGGCATCAACCCTGAATTTATGGCTGAAAACACTTTTAATGCAAGCCACGTTTCGCAATCATTAGATTACGATTTTGCAATTTTGACAAAATATCAAAATAACTTCAGTAATTTAAAAGTGATTGTTTTGCCTATTTCTTATTTTACTTTATGGGGAAACTTGTCTTTGGAAAGTGAATCGTGGCGTGTGAAAAATTATGTGATTTATTATGGAATTACCCAAAATGCAGGTATAACAGATTATTCCGAATTATTGAGCAATACAGCCTCTGTTAATAAAGGTTGGTTGTATAAATATTATATTCATAAGGAAAACAACATATCTTCTAACAGTTTAGGTTGGGGAACTTCGTACAATTCGTCCAATGCAAAAGATTTGCAAGAAACAGGAAAAACAGCAGCAAAAAGGCATACACAAGATGATATTTATTCTGAAAAAAATGAGAAACTTCTAAAAGGCAATATTAAAACATTGAATTTGTTTGCCGATTTTTGCCAAGAACGCAATATCAAGTTGATACTCATAACAACGCCAACTTATTACACTTATCGCGAAAATCTGAATAAAAAACAACTTGATAAAATGTTTCAGACAATCAATGATTTTTGTACTCAAAACCATTGTCCATATTTCAATTATTTTGAAAGTTCAGATTTTGTTGCCAAAGATTTTTACGATGCCGACCACTTGAATGAAATCGGTGCGGAAAAACTCTCAAAAAAACTCGCCCACGACATTGATTCTTTGGGCTTGTTAAAATAAGCAATCAACTTTTGGTCTGACTTTGTCTTGTAAAAAAGTACATGACAGATAAATTGGGCGATTCTACTGCAGTGGTTGGTTCAATATTTCAGGCACAGATATTAATCCCTAACTCCGTCTAAAAACACGTAACATATTTTTGTATTCATCTGTAAATCTGTATATTATATGATTTTTTTTCTCAAATATTCCGTATTTCTAAATTTCACGTAACATTGAATATTTTTTTGTGATTTATTTATTTTCAATGCTTTAAATTGCCTGTTACGTAAAAAATGGCGGAGTTAGGGATTAAAATTTAGCGTGAAAGCAGGAAATAATTTGGGAAGATTTGGAGATTTGAATGAAAATCATATATTGTCCAGCGGTTTTCGAAGTTTGATTCCCTGCGCTTTAAACTGCGAGGGTGTGAGACCTGTGATTTTTTTGAACTGTGCAGATAAATGCGCTACGCTGCTGTATCCCAGCTTGTAAGAAATTTCTGACAGGTTGAGTTCGTCGTAGGTCAAAAGTTCCTTGACTTTTTCGATTTTCTGAAGAATGACGTAATGTTCAATGGTGGTTCCTTCCGTTGCCGAAAAAAGTTTGCTCAGCGAAGAATAGTCTTTGTTCAGCGTTTTTGACAATAATTCTGAATAATTGACCGATTTTTCTTCAAAATTCTGAATTTGGAAAATTATCACGGATTTTATTTTCTCGATGATTTTCTGCTGATTGCTGTCCAACAGTTCAAAACCCAGATTTTTTAATTCATTTTTCAGCGATTGTTTCTGTTCCTCAGTCAAATTATTTTCAAGTGTTATTTCTCCCATTTCGACGTTTGCCGGCGAAATGTCCAACTTTTTCAGCGTATCCTTCACCGCGAGAATGCACCTGTAGCAGACCATATTTTTTACAAAAAGTTTCATAATACACAAAGTTACGATTTAAAATCAGAAAATGGGGAAATCAGTAAGTTGCGTATTGCTGAGCTTGGCTTCATGTTTTATGATTACAATTTCACTCTTTTGACATATGAACCGTAATCTGAGGGAATGGAATATCAACGTTCTTTTCATTGAATGTTTCATAAATCTTTTCGTTCAACCCAAAATAGACGGTCCAGTAATCTTCGGATTTTGCCCAAGTACGTATGATAAAATCAACGGAATTGTCGTTGAGTTTGGTCAGAGCGACCAGCGGTTCGGGATCTTGCAAAATTTTCGGGTCGGCTTTTATGATTTCATTCAGAATTTCTTTCACCCGCGAAGACGATGTTCCATAGGCAACGCCGACAGTTATATCAACGCGGCGCGTTCCCTGCGTGGAAAAATTTACGATATTTCCGGTGGACAAAGGTCCGTTTGGAATGAAAATGGTTTTGTTGTCCAAAGTGGTCATCAAAGTGTAGAGAATGCCGATGGCTGTCACCCTGCCCTCTTGTCCCTGTGCGAAAATATAGTCGCCGATTTTAATCGGTTTGTTGAACAAAATCATCACGCCGCCTGCAAAATTTCCCAAATTGTCTTTCATTGCCATGCCGACTGCCAAACCTGCCGAAGCAATTAAGGCAGCAAAGGAGGTGGTTTCGATGCCTAAAATCCCGATTATAGGGAAAAAGAGCATCACTTTTAAGGCTATATCAACCAGACTGTTTAAAAAAGTTTTGGCAGAATGGTCGATGTTTTTTCTTTCGAGAATCCTTTTTAAGATTTTTTCCAGCCAACTGATAATAAATCTTCCGACATAATAAACTATTATGCAGGTTATTATTTTAAGTCCCAAAGTAGAAACTATTTCGAGGAACTTGCTGCTCAGTTTCTCTAACTCTAAACGGTCGGGAATTAAAAAACTTTCTAATTTTTGAGTTTCGATTTTCAGAGAATTAATAATTTGATATGACATTGTAAATCAACGATTACTACTTTATTAACTAAACCAATGGTCTAAAAACATTTTCTTCTTTCAAATACAAAACCGACGCAATTTTCAGACCTTTGTATTAAACAATTGATAAAATTTTTAAATAAGACATGCGAAGTTACAACAAGATTTTCACTCGCCCAAATTTTTTCGATGCAGGGAATCAAATTCTTTGTTAAATAGCCAAAAACATCAATTTTTCAATCTCTGTCCTGACAAAGTTCCACCAAAACGCCGTTAGAAGTTTTTGGATGCAGGAAAACCACCCATTTGTTGTCCGCTCCTTTTTTCGGAGTTTCGTTCAAAACAGTAAATCCTTCTGCTTTAAGCCTTTCCACTTCTGCTTTAATGTCATCTACGGCAAAAGCAATATGGTGAATGCCCTGTCCTTTTTTT
The DNA here is from genome assembly GCA_031289875.1 of Flavobacteriaceae bacterium. Lineage (GTDB taxonomy): Bacteria > Bacteroidota > Bacteroidia > Flavobacteriales > Weeksellaceae > Apibacter. The sequence goes on along the minus strand of JAITOO010000050.1, from coordinate 10,748 downwards.
TCGATGTACTTGGCTATCGTACTTTCGGGATTCGTAGCTTCGAGCAGTTCAATTTTACTCTCGCCAATCCTGAAAAATTCGGTTTTTACGCCTTCGCTTTCCACTTCTTCGGTTTTGTAGGACTCATGCCCCAACAGTTTGGCAAACAACTTCTTAGATTCTCCCAAATTGCTCACGGCAATACCTAAATGTTCTATTTTTCTCATAAAATTTTTATTGTACGGTAAAGTTACATAAATTTGTAAACTTATGGAAAGCAACAGACAAAAAAAAATTAATCAGATATTGCAGGAAGAAATGTCCGAGATTTTTCGGCGAGAATCGGCAAAAATCAGAAAGGGAATTTTGATTTCCGTTACAGAAGCGAAAGTCGCTCCTGATTTGAGTTCTGCCAAAGTTTATCTCAGTATTTTTCCGGCAGAACACCGCACTCTGCTGATGAAAGAAATCCATCATCTGAATCCGCAGATACGTAAAATGCTGGGAATGAGGTTAGCAAAACAGCTCCGACAAATTCCCGAACTGAAGTTCTATTTGGACACCACCCTTGACGATGCCGAGCGGATTGAAAAAGCTCTGCGGGGAGAAGATGAAAACCCTATTTTGAAGTGAAAAATATTTCGTGGTACATAGCGTTCCGATATTTTATTTCCAAGAAAAGCACGCAGACGGTAAGCATCATCATGTATGCTTCCATTATTGCCATTGCGTTTGTTACCTGCGCCATGTTCGTTATCTTATCCATTTTTAGCGGGTTGGAGAAGTTCAATATCCGGCTGCTCAGCGATGTCAATCCTGATTTGAAAATTTCCGCGTCCGAAGGAAAGACCCTTCCCAACCTCGCAAATGTGGAAAAAATTCTCCGCTCGCAAACTGAAACTCAATCATATAGCAAAGTCATTGAAGAAAAAGTCTATGTTATTTTTGACAAAAAAGACGAAATTGCCTATTTGAAAGGCGTGGACGAAAATTTCCTGAATGTGGTAAAAATTGATACCTGTTTTCAGGCGGGCAAATTCCCCCATTTTTCCTCTGACGACCAAGCCGCTTTCGGAACAGCGCTGGCATACCGTTTGGGGCTTGCTATTGACAGCACGATTTACTGTTCTCTGTATATGCCTAAACCGGGAAAAGGCTTGATAACCTCTCGGGACGAAGCTTTTACGAAAACGGAAGTTACAATGACAGGCGTTTTTTCACTGAACGAACAATACGAAAGCTATGTTTTCGTGCCGATTCAAATTTCTCAAAAACTGCTGAACCTCCCTACTGAAAGCGCTTTCACGATAGAAGTAAAGTTGAAAAATCGAAATGAAGCAAATGCGGTTCAAAAAACGTTGCAAACAAAATTAGGCTCTAAATATCAAGTACTTACACGCCAGCAGCAAGATGCTTCTTTTTTGAAAATGATGAAAGTTGAACAGCTGTTTATCTACTTGATTTTCATATTGTTCATTATCATTTCTTCGTTTAATCTGGCAGGCGCAATCATCATTATCATCATTGATAAGAAACTGCAAAATATGTCCTTGCTATCTCTGGGTTACAGTCTCAAAAAGTTGAAAAACCTCTTTTTTACGGTCGGGTTAATTATCTCTGTCTCAGGAATATTTATTGGAATTTTAATGGGCGCTTTTCTTACTCAGATGCAGGAAAGTTACGGCTGGGTCATGGCAAATGCCATTATGCCTTTTCCGGTGGAATTTAACGTGAGCAATTATATCATTGTCGTTGCTCCCGTGCTGATTATCAGTGTTTTGGTCTCCTATATCTCTTCAAGAAGACTAAATTTCTGAAAATTAATTTTTTACATAAAGATTAATTTTAGTATCTTTGAACTTATAAAATTCATAAAAAAATGGAAATAATCTATTACGGACATGCCTGTTTTGGCTATAAAACTCCTAAGGCTCAGTTTATTATTGACCCGTTTATTACGGCTAACGAATTAGCCAAAGACATAGATATCAATAAAATAGAAGTAGATTACATTCTCCTTACTCATGCCCATTTCGACCATATTTTGGACGTGGAAATTATTGCAAAAAACAATCCGAATGCTGTCATTGTTGCCAATTTTGAAATTGCAACTCATTATGCCAATTTAGGTTACAACGTTGTCAAAATGAATATCGGAGGCGTAAAAAAATTCCATTTCGGAAAAATCAAAATGGTTAATGCTGTCCACAGTTCCTCTTTCCCTGACGGAAAATACGGAGGACAGGCAGCGGGTTTTCTGCTGAAAATCGACGGAAAAGTAATTTATCACGCAGGCGATACGGCTTTGTCTCAAGATATGCGCAATCTGCCGTACATCTACGGCTATATCAACGTGGCTGTTCTTCCTGTCGGAAACCTTTCCACAATGGGTGTTTACGACGCTATCGGTGCGGCAAAATTCATCGGAACAAGGAACGTCATCGCTTCACATTACGACACTTTTCCTGGAATTCGAGTGAACAAGGAAAAAGCTGTCGCAGCCTTTCTGTCAGAAGAAAAGAAGCTGACTTTCATATCGATAGGCTCAACTGTCAATGTAGACCAATTTATTTAAACTGAAAACAAATCCATTTTTAGTAAACCGTTGGTAATCAACGGAATGTTAATCTTATGAATGAAACAAACCCTTTATTGCAAAAATTCAATACGCCTTTTGAAAGTGCGCCATTCCAAGACATTAAACAAGAAGATTTTAAGCCTGCCATAGAAGATGCAATCAAAGAAGCCAAAGAAGAAGTTGCTCAAATTACAGAAAATACCGATATGCCTAATTTTCAGAACACTATCGTAGTTTTAGAAAATTCGGGCAAGAAATTGGGAATTATTTCCGAAATCTTTTTTAACCTGCATTCTGCCGAGACCAACGACTATTTGGAGACCGTTGCGCAGGAAATTTCTCCGCTGCTTGCTGAATACGCCAACGATATTTTGTTCAACGAAAAACTGTTTGAAAAAATTAAGGTGGTTTATGATACTACATTGAAATCTAAGTTATCGCAGGAAGAATATCAATTGCTGGACAAGACGTACAAAAATTTCAGCCGAAACGGTGCGCTGCTTTCCGACGAAGACAAGCAGAAACTTCGGGACATATCTATCGAATTATCCATGCTTTCGCTGAAATTCGGGCAAAATGTGCTGCAAGAAATCAACGATTATTTTCTTAATCTGACCGACGAAAACGACCTCGACGGCGTTCCCGTTTCCATTCGGAACATGGCGGCGGAAGAAGCCAAAAGCCGAAATCTGGACGGCTGGGTATTTACATTGCACTTCCCCAGCCTTACGCCGTTTTTGAAATATGCAAAGAAGAGAAATCTGCGAGCAGAAATTTGGCTCGCTTCGATGCAAAAAGCTTTTAAAAACAACGATTTCAACAACGAAAAAATTATTCACAGAATTGTAGAACTTCGTTCTGAAAAAGCTAAATTATTAGGATTCAACACTTTTGCTGATTTTGTCTTGCAGGAAAGAATGGCATCTACTTCAAAAATCGTTGGGGATTTTCTGAACGATTTGCTTGAAAAGGCAAAACCTGCTTCGCAAAAGGAAATGGCAGAGCTGAAAGAATTGGCGTTACAGGACGGAATTGAGGAAATCATGCCGTATGACCATTCCTATTATGCTGAAATTCTGCGACAAAAGAAATTTTCTCTCTCCGATGAAGAACTGAAACCGTATTTTCCTCTCAATCAAGTGCTTCACGCCGCTTTTGACGCTGCCGAGAAACTGTACGGTTTGACCTTTCAGGAACGAAATGATATTCAAATTTATCATCCGGAAGTTACTGTGTATGAAGTACTAAGCAACGGAAAACACTTTGCTCTGCTCTACACCGATTTTTTTCCGAGAAAAGGCAAGCGCTCAGGTGCATGGATGACCTCATACAGAGGACAATACAAAACTTTGCAGGAAAATTTTCGTCCGCACGTTTCAATTGTCTGCAATTTTTCCCGTCCGAATGGAGAGACACCTTCTTTGCTGACTTTCAATGAAGTAACTACGCTTTTTCATGAATTTGGACATGCGTTGCACGGAATCTTAGCCGACACGACATTTGAATCTCTTTCAGGAACGAATGTATATTGGGATTTTGTAGAACTTCCGTCTCAGTTTATGGAAAATTATTGCTACGAAAAAGATTTTTTGAAATCTTTTGCCAAACATTATCTGACCGGCGAGGGGTTGAGCGATGAAAAAATCAATAAAATTACGGCTTCCGCCAATTTCATGCAGGGTTATCAAATGCTCCGCCAAATTGGCTTCGGCTTGTTAGACATGGCGTACCACACCAACCGGCTGAAACCTGACGATGATATTGAAGTGTTTGAAAAAGAGAAGATTGTGGAGACCCGACTATATCCCAATATCGAAAAAACTTGTATCAGCTCCTCGTTTTCGCATATTTTTCAGGGCGGATATTCCGCAGGCTACTATTCCTACAAATGGGCAGAAGTGCTTGATGCTGATGCTTTTGAGTATTTCAAACAGACAGGAATTTTCAACAGGGAGACAGCCGGACAGTTCAGAACGCTTTTGAGCAAAGGAGGAACAGAAGACCCGATGGAGTTGTACATCGCTTTCAGAGGGCAGAAACCTCAGCCTGAGGCATTGTTGAAAAGGGCAGGACTGCTTTAAAATTTTTCAAAATCATTTGAAATCATTTTTAGAAATTTCTTTCTTGTAAGAAACGTCCAAATACCACAACTCTGCATAAATGCGGTAATTTTCGTCTGCTGTAAAAAAAGTGTATATTGCTCTCTATCAATAGTTTTATGGGTAAATCTTAATCATTTATTTTCGTTATTAAGTTTTCATACAGTGATTTCCAGCCATTCCATTCACCAAAATCGGAAAGACTGTCATTGTGAAAAATGGAAATAAAAGTGCCGTTCACTTTTTTCACGGAATCAATCAAGGCTGAAACAGTTTTTTCTGCTTCTTTTTCAGATAGTTGCATATAATTTTTTAAAGTTACGTCCATCATGCAGAAAGGATAGACTTTCAAATCGGAAATTTTATTTTCCTCCAAATCAAACCAATAAAAAGGAGTGCAAGTTCCCGCCCGAAACCCTGCAAAATCTTGAAATCCCATCGAAAAATCTTCTTTTATGTCCAAATACAGCAAATTTTTGTAAGTTTTTGGCAAATTTACCATAATAAAATGCTGTCTTGAACGAAAAATTTTCTCTTCCATTAAATTTTCCAGATTAGATTTTTCTTCCTGCAATATTTTTACATCAAAATTTGAACGGTAACTTGGATGCAAACCTAATTTAAATTTTGATGTATTTTGTATATTTTTTATTAAATTTCTATATTTTTTGTTGTTTGGACAGTGATTAGTATCCAATTTGCCTTTTTTGCCAAAAGAAATAAAAAAAATACTTGAAAACGGCAAAGACTGTATATAGGGATAAATAAAATATGGGTCATCTTCTTGATTTATAATTACTTTCATCTGAAAAACCGCTGATTTCCATTGGAATTTCATGATTTTTTTCGCCAGAGAGCCTGCATTCTTCCAAAATAGTTTATTTTTGTAAAGCCAAGCGTGGTCTATATCTATCGTATTGATAAACTGAAACTTACGCTCTCTTTTTTTCAAAGATGGAAATTTATTTTTCAATTGTTCAAAAAGAGAAAAAGCAAAGTTATCTATAAGAGGTTCCGTAAGTTTTACTTTCTCTTTTAAAGAAAACGCCTGATAGGAAAACCGACCGTAAGTATCTTTGGCAAACGGTAAATATTCTTCATAACAAACGAGCAGATAAAAGCATAAAGCAAAAGGGTCATCAATCAGATTATCAATATTTTGAGGTTTAATTTCACTTTCGAAAAGTAAGTTTGAAGGCAAAAAATGTATTTCGCCAAGAGGCTCTTGGGCATAAGAAAATTTAGGTAATTCAGATTGTAAAAAAAAATCTTTTTTATTGGTAAATTGGACATAAATACCTAAAATATTATCAAAAATAAACGAAAAAATGTATTTTATGCGCTCATTTTCCTCAGAAATATAAATTAAAACCTTTGATTCCATAACTCATAAAATTTTTTTATCTGCAAAACTTAAATACGAAGTCTGCGTAATTATCAAATGGTCTAATAATAAAATGTTTAAAAGATTTCCTGCCTCTTTTACATTCTGAGTAAGTTCTTTATCTAAACGGCTTGGAGTCAAATCATTAGAGGGGTGATTGTGTCCAATAATCAGCGAGGCGGCGTTCAGTTCCAATGCACGCTTAAAAATCAATCGGACATCAACCGAAACATTGCTGATTCCGCCCTGAGAAATTCGTTCCGTTTTCAAAATTTTATGTTTTTGATTGAGGAAAACCGCCCAAAATTCTTCTACATCAAGGTCTCCGATGAAAGGATGAAGAATTTCAAAAGCATCTTTGGAAGAATCCATCTGCTCCCGATGCAGAGCTTTTTGCAGGGAACGCCGTCTTCCTATTTCCAGAACAGTCTGAATTTCAATAGCTTTCACTTTTCCAATACCATTAAACTTGCATAAATCCGAAATAGAAAGTTTTGCCAACTCGTGCCAATTATGATTTACTGAGGCTAAAATATTCTGTGCCAACACGATAACGCTCTCGTTCTTCGAGCCGTTGCCGAGAATTATAGCGAGCAGTTCCGCATCGGAGAGAGAAGTTTTACCTTTTGATAAAAATTTTTCTCGAGGACGGTCGTCTTCAGCTAAAGATTTAATGTTCATCATGTAAAAATCTGTGAAACAAATATATGATTTTTTCAGATATAAAAAACCGGTAATCTTCTACAACATATGCTACTTAGTGGTCAAGGAATCAGGACGGCATTATGTCGGGATAGAACTCAACCCCGATTATTAGCGTGGCAGAGCGGAGAATTAGAGATGTGTGAGTTTTTTTGTACCTTTCGTTTTGAACTTCAAAATGTACCTTTCGTATTGCCGATTATACTAAACCATAGAAATATACTATCCTTTTATTTTCATTTTTAAATCAAAACATTTTGTCGGAGAGATTTCTTAATGTATTTTTGACAGATTTTTACAACCGAGAAATTACATTGATGAAAACATTTTCCAGAATCCTTTTCTCTACCAAGACAACGGCAATTCTCCTGCTGATATTCGCTGCGGCAATGGCAGTCGCTACTTTCGTCGAAAACGACTACGGTACGTCCACCACCAAAGCGCTGATTTACAATGCCAAATGGTTTGAACTTGTCATGTTCCTGCTCATTCTCAACTTCATCGGGAACATCAAAAAATACCGCTTGTGGAAATTTGAAAAACTGCCCGTTCTGCTCTTCCACCTCTCGTTTATTCTCCTTTTCGTCGGCGGAGCTATTACCCGCTACCTCAGTTACGAGGGGCAGATGCACATTCGACAGAGCGAAAAAAGCAACGAAGTCATTTCAGATGCCACTTTTTTCAAAGTTCACATCATGGACGACAAGAATCACGTCCGCGCTTTCGATACGCCGTTTATAATGATTCCCGAAAATCTGTCGTGGTTCTTAAAGCCTTTCCGTCAAGAATTTACAGGCAGATACCAATTTCAAGACAAACAGTTGAAACTCGAAACCACAGGTTTCATTCCCCATGCACAAGATTCCCTACGGGAAACGACTGACGGAAAGCAGATTATGGAAATTGTTGCGCTCGGAAACAACGGTCGCGAAAACGTTTACATCAAAGAAGGCGAAGCCAAAACCGTCGGCAATGCCGTCGTTGCGTTCAACGTCAATGTTCCCGGCGCCATCAACATTGTCATTCAAGGCGAAACGGCGCTCATTCTCTCGCCTTTGGCGGGACAGCGAATGATTATGCAGACACAGCAGCAAGAGCCTGTCGAAGCGGAAAAAGCGCAGACCCTGCATCTGGCGAGCCTTTACCGGTTTCCGAACGTGAATTTTGTCATTCCGTCTGCCCCAAAACAAGGCGAAATCATCTATTATGAAGGCAAAAAAAATTCCAACGCTCCCGATTTGATTTTTATGAAAGCCGCGTCAGGAAACGAAACTCAGGAATTTTCTTTTTACGGTCAGAAAGGAATTACCGATTATCAAAAACAGATTTTAATCAACGGAATGGTGGTTTCCGTCGGTTACGGTTCAAAAATTTATCACACCGAACCTTTTTATTTACAGTTAGATAAGTTCGTTTTGGAACGCTATCCCGGAAGTCAAAGCCCATCTTCCTACGAATCGGAAGTTTCGATTATTGACGGCGGAAAAATTACGCCTTACAAAATTTATATGAATCACATTCTCAACTACAAAGGTTTCCGATTTTTCCAATCAGGTTTTGACCCTGATTTACAGGGAACGATTCTCTCCGTGAGCCGCGATTTTTGGGGAACGACCGTTACCTACACGGGCTACGCCCTGATGTTTCTCGGAATGCTCATAAGTTTCTTTTGGAAAGGCACTCACTTTTGGAAACTCAATGAACAGTTGAAAAAAATCGCAGAAAACAAAAAATTCTATTCCCTTGTCTTTGCGATGTTTAGCCTGTTTACTTTTTCTCAGGAAATTGATAGGCACGGTACGGAAGACGGCACGGTCAAAGGAGAAACGCACGTCCATGCCGACGGAACAGTCCACAGCAGCGAGGAAAATGCAGGGGAAGACACAACGGCAAATCCGCATAAACAAATACAGAGCGACAACAATGCGCCTGTCATTCCCTCTCAGCCGTTAGAGCCTGAAACTTTTGCCAACAGTGTGAAAATCAATAAAAAACATGCGGACAAATTCGGAGCTTTGCTCGTTCAAAACTTTGACGGACGAATTGAGCCGACGAACACTTTGGCTTTGGAAATCTTGCGAAAACTCTATAAATCAGACAACTTCTACAATCTGGACGCTAATCAGTTTCTGCTTTCCATTTCTACCGACCCGATGTCTTGGGCGCAAGTGCCTTTCATCAAGATAGGAAGCAAAGGCGGCGACGAACTGTTGCAAAAAACCCGCGCCAACAGCAAGGGTTACACTACTTTGATGAATCTCTTCCAGCCTGATGCGGAAGGTATTCCGACTTTCGTTTTGAAAGACGATTTTAAAACGGCTTTTGCCAAAAAACCTGCGGAGCAAAACAATTACGACAAGCAAGTCATCGAACTGAACGACAAATTGCAGGTTTTGCAGGGCTTAATCAGCGGGCAGTATCTGCGTTTCATTCCTATACAAAACGATGCAGCCAATACTTGGACATCTTGGCTAACGCCTGAATTCAAGACCGACAACACTGCTTCAAAAATTATAGGCGCCTATTTTTCCGCTGTCATTCAAGCAGAAAAAGAGGGAAACTGGGCAAACGCCGACGCCCAACTGAAAAATATGCAGGATTACCAGTACAAATGGGGTAAACAGGTATTTCCGCCTGTGGCAAAAATCAACTGGGAAATCCGTTACAACAACTGGAATATTTTCTTTTGGCTGATGATTATCTATGCTGTTTTGGGAATGATTTTGCTCGTTTTGGCTTTTACAAACCTGTTCAATAGCAAATCGAAAATCATCTCTTTTGCAGAAAAAATATTCCTCTCCATCACACTGATTGCCTGTTTGATGCAAGTCGTCGGTTTGGCTTTGCGATGGTATATTTCGGGGCATGAGCCTTGGTCAAACGGCTACGAAGCGGTAATGTTCATCAGTTGGGTAAGCGTGCTGGCAGGCTTCCTGCTTTACAGAAACCGCAACGGCTTTATTCCTGCGGCGGGCGTTTTGGTCGCAGTAATTTTGATGGGATTTGCGCACGGCGGCGACCAGATGAATCCGCAGATTACGCCCTTAGTTCCCGTGCTGAAATCTTATTGGTTGATGGTTCATGTGGCGGTCATCACTTCAAGTTACGGATTTTTTGGGCTGAGCGCACTTATCGGGGCGGTGGTTTTGATCCTTTTTATCATCAGCAACAAGAAAATTTCTCACAAAGTGGAAAATTCTGTACGGGAACTGACGATTGTAAACGAGATTTCGCTGACTATCGGAATTGTGATGCTGACTATCGGAACGTTTTTGGGAGGAATGTGGGCAAACGAAAGCTGGGGACGCTATTGGAGCTGGGATCCAAAGGAAACATGGGCTTTCATTGCGGTGATTGTTTATGCTGTGGCGCTTCATCTGCGCCTCGTGCCGAACTGGCGGGGACGATATGTTTTTAATCTGCTGTCTCTCCTTGCTTTCGGCGTGGTAATTATGACGTATTTCGGTGTGAATTACTATTTGTCGGGTTTGCATTCCTATGCGCAGGGCGACCCTGTTCCCGTACCGTTTTGGGTGTATGTAGTGATTTTCTTGGTTGGAGCGTTGGGCTTGGCTGCGTATTTTGCATATAACAGGAAATTTGCGAAGAGAAAATAAGCGGGTACTAAAAAAACGGGGTAAATAATTTATCTCATCATTAACTTAGCATCACTAATCGAGTAGGCGGGGATTACTCCCCTGCCCGCCCTATCATTTTTCCTCTATCCATTTTTGAATTATCCGTTCGTCAATGCCTTTAGAAGCTTCAAACTGAAATAATTTTCTTACAAACGATACGCCGTAGCGTTTTTCCGTAGCCGCGATCAACTCTTTCAGATGCAAAAGGTCGCCATTTATGGGTAGGCAGACGCTATTTTTCCAGCCGTTTTTTATCTCGCAAAAACCGACCTCGTGGTCTTCGTTCTCAATGATATATTGATCGTGAAACAACGCCCGCACCGTGATACCTTTATTGGCGAACCTAATATAGTATGAGCCGTAAATAT
>JAITOO010000188.1 GCA_031289875.1 Flavobacteriaceae bacterium | reverse complement strand
AAAAACTTTTAACATTTGTTTTTTCGTTCATGAAAATTTTTAAAAGATTTAAAGTAACTTCGCACTTTAAAATTCAACCTCAATAAACAAAAATGATTTATTTGTTTTTAAGCATTATTTGCAGCGTTTCTGTAGGAATTTTGCTGAAAATCGCCAAAAAACACAATAATTTCGCCTTTTTTCAAATGATTGGCTGGAATTATTTGTTTGCCGCCGTTTTTTGTTACGCTGTTTATCCACCCGAAATTTCTCTGTCTGCAAACATACCTTACCCGCTTTTTTTTTCGCTGATGATTCTCCTCCCAACGATTTTTCTCGTTCAAGCTAACTCTGTGAAATACACAGGAATAGTCCGAACCGACATCGCACAAAGATTGTCGCTCATCATTTCCCTTTCGGCGGCTTATTTTGTTTTCAAAGAAAATTTTTCTTTACTGAAATTTCTCGGATTGTTCATTGGTCTGATTTCCATATTTTTAATACTTTCCAAAGGCGAAACCGATGATGAGATTTCAAGGCGGTGGTATCTCCCTTTTACAGTACTGGCAGGTTTCGGCGTGATTGATGTTTTGTTCAAAAAAGTGGCGCTATTCACGGCGATTCAATACACAACTTCTTTATTTTTAGTATTTTCCGGAGCTTTTATGGTTTCCGTTTTCATCATTTTGTTTCAAATTGTTTTTCAGAAACAAAAATTGAGTCTGAAAAACCTGTATTGGGGTGCAGGTTTGGGCGTGTTGAATTTCGGCAATATTTTGTTCTATCTCAAAGCGCATCAAATCTTGAAAGAAAACCCCTCCACGGTTTTTGCCTGCATGAATTTCGGAGTGATAATTTTCGGTTCTTTGACCGGAATCGTGTTTTTCAAAGAGAAAATGTCCAAAATCAATTATTTAGGGTTGCTTTTAGCGATTGCAGCAGTGGTGGTTATTACGATTGCGCAAAATTTTGCTTCCTGATATTTCGTATTATAAAAATTTTGATTTGCAGATATATTTGTGGAGATAAAAGCGTTTTGGACGAAATTCGGTACAAAAAAGAAAAACTGCCCTGAAAATGCAATTTAATGAACGAATAATCTTAAATTTGCTCTTTCCTAAAAATTAAAAACAAAAGCGTATGAATTCTTTTATTGAAGAACTTACATGGAGAGGACTGATACACAACATTGTACCTGGAACAGAAGAACAATTGAACAAGGAAATGACGCTCGGCTACATCGGTTTTGACCCAACGGCGGATTCTCTTCATGTCGGAAGTTTAGTGCCGATTATACTTCTCTCTCATTTTCAGAGACATGGACATAAACCCATCGCTTTGGTAGGAGGTTCAACAGGAATGATTGGCGACCCTTCGGGAAAAAGCGCAGAACGCAACTTGTTGGATTCCGATACTTTACAAAAATATCTCGCAGGCATTAAATCTCAGTTGGAACATTTTCTTGATTTCAGCGGAACGCAGCCCAACTCCGCTATTCTGGTCAATAATTACGACTGGATGAAAGACATCAGTTTTTTGGAATTTGCCCGAACTATCGGCAAGCACATCACGGTCAATTACATGATGGCAAAAGATTCCGTAAAAAAACGCCTCACCGGAGAATATCAGGAAGGAATGTCGTTTACCGAGTTCACTTATCAACTTTTGCAAGGCTTTGATTTTTATCACCTTTACAAAACGATGGGCGTGAAGCTCCAAATGGGCGGTTCCGACCAATGGGGCAACTTAACCACAGGTACTGAATTGATACGCAGAAAATTAGGAGAAGAAGCCTATGCCATAACCTGTCCGCTCACAACCAGAGCCGACGGCTCGAAATTCGGGAAAAGCGAGGGTGGAGAAAACATTTGGCTGGATTTAAACCGCACGTCTTCGTTCAAATTTTATCAATTTTGGCTTAATGTAGGCGATGTAGAAGCGGAAAAATACATCAAAATTTATACTTTCCTTCCGAAGGAAAAAATCGAAGCGCTGATTATACAGCACAGAGAACGTCCGGAGCAGAGGCTTTTGCAAAAGCATCTGGCTGAGGAAGTTACCCTTTGGGTACATGGAAAGGAAGAAACAGAAAAGGCGGTGAAAGCGTCCAATATTCTGTTTGGAAAATCGACGAAGGAAGAATTTCTTTCCTTAGATGAAAATACTTTTTTGTCTCTGTTTGAGGGAGTTCCACAAAAGGAAGTCTTGCTTGACGACCTCAAAAAAGGTGTGCCGATGATTGAGGCGTTGTCCGACTTCAGCGGATTTTTGGCTTCCAAAAGCGAAGCGCGCAGAGCATTGAAAGAAAATTCCGTTTCTGTGAACCAACAGAAAGTAGGAGAGGACTTTACGCTGGACGAACAGTCTTTGTTGCAGGGAAAATATGTGTTGCTTCAACGTGGAAAAAAATCTTATTATATTTTAAAGGGCATTGTTAAATACATATGAATTTTAATAAAATCGAATACTGATTACCCATAATTTAACTTGCTAAAATATCCAACGGTCATTATTCGTTTTTAAGCTCTATTC
>JAITOO010000187.1 GCA_031289875.1 Flavobacteriaceae bacterium | reverse complement strand
AATTTCATTGTCAGGCAATGAATACCACCGTGTTCAAATCCTTGACCCTGCTACCGGTACAGGCACTTTCCTTGCCGAAGTAGTGCGGAATATTTACCGCCGGTTTGAAAACAATGCAGTAATGTGGGACGAGTATGTAAAAAAACACCTGATTCCTCGCCTCAATGGTTTTGAAATAATGATGTCGCCTTATACGATGGCACATTTGAAATTGGAATCCGTCATTGCGGGCTTTGACCCGCAATCCCACACAGAACAAAACCAACGCCTGCAAATTTATTTGACAGACAGTTTGGAAGACCCAAAGCAAAATGTACAGCAAATTCCTTTTGCCCAATGGTTGAGCAACGAGGCTGCTGAGGCTGCAAAAATAAAAAACAAGGCACCGGTAATGGTTATTTTGGGAAATCCGCCGTACAGCGGCGAAAGTCAAAATAAAGGCGAATGGATTTTGAACTTGATGGAAGACTACAAGAAAGAACCGACAGGCGGAAAATTGCAGGAGAAAAATCCGAAATGGCTCAACGATGATTATGTGAAATTTATCCGTTTCGGGCAACATTTTATTGAGAAAAACGGTGAAGGAATTTTGGCATATATCAACAATCACAGTTTTTTGGATAATCCCACCTTTCGTGGAATGAGATATAATTTGATGAAAACTTTCGATAAAATTTATGTCATAGATTTACATGGAAACAGCAAAAAGAAAGAAACCGCACCCGATGGCTCGAAAGACGAAAATGTGTTTGATATAATGCAGGGCGTTTCGATAAATATTTTTGTAAAAACGAGAAAATCAAAATAACATGAGTAAAAATGAAATAGTAAAAAAGTTTCCCGATTTTGTTATTTACCAAACCGATGATAAAATAGCCAAAGTATCTGTTCGTTTGGAAGAAGAAACCGTTTGGCTCACCCAGGCAAACCTTTCAGAATTATTTCAAACTTCACGACCAAATATTACCATGCACATTCGTAATATTTTTGAAGAAGCTGAGTTACAAGAAGTTTCAGTATGTAAGGATTTCTTACATACTGCCGATGACGGCAAAAATTACAAAACAAAGTATTACAATCTTGATATGATTATTTCGCTCGGTTATCGTATCAATTCCAAAGTTGCCACCAAATTTCGCCAATGGGCTACAGAACGCCTTAAAGAATACATTGTCAAAGGTTTTACGCTTGATGATGAGCGATTGAAAAACGGAGGTGGACGATATTTCCGCGAACTTTTGCAACGCATTCGCGATATTCGTTCTTCAGAAAGAAACCTATGGCAGCAAGTTACCGATATTTACGCCACAAGTGTGGATTATGACCCACGAAGCACGATTACAATAGATTTTTTTGCAACTGTACAAAACAAAATGCACTATGCTATTCATCGCCAAACCGCTGCAGAAGTGATTTACAATCGTGTGGACAATGGAAAAACCATGCTTGGGATGAGCAATTTCAGAGGGGATTATATTACAAAAGGGGATGTGAAAATTGCTAAAAACTACCTCTCGGAACTTGAATTGCAGAAATTAAACCTGCTGACTGAAGGGTTTTTGGGTTATGCCGAATTGCAAGCCCTTGAACAAAAACCAATGACGATGAATGATTGGAAAAACTTTTTGGATACACAATTGAAAATGTTGAACAAAGATATTTTAACAGACAAAGGGGAAATATCGCACAAGCAGGCAGTAGAGAAAGCCGAAAAGGAATTTGATATTTACCGACAACGCGAAATGCGACAGTTGGAAAGCGATTTCGACCGTGCCGTTAAACAATTAACACAAAAGAATTATGGAACAGAAAAATAAACTCGCGCAAGTTTTCCATTTCGACCTCTACGGCAAACGACATGAAAAATATAATTTCCTGTTGGAAAACAATTTGCAATCAATCCCGTGGACGGAATTAAATCCCGAAACGCCGCAATATTTCTTCGTAAATAAAAATTTTGACAATAAAGAAGAATATGAAGAAGGATTTAGTGTGCAAATATTGTTTCCAATAAATTCGGTAGGGATTGTAACAGCAAGAGATAATTTTACTATACATTTCACAAAAGAACAAGCGATAAATGTTATTAATGAATTTCTATCACTTGATAATGAAACTGCACGAAAACGTTTTGAACTCGGCGAAGACGTTAGAGATTGGAGTGTTTCAGGTGCAAGAAAAGATTTAACTTCTAATTTCAATTTTGATAAGATTGTTAAAATTAATTACCGCCCTTTTGATATTCGCTATACCTATTTTACGGGAACTACAAAGGGATTTCATTGTATGCCTCGTGGAAAATTCATGAAACATTTTATTCAAAGGGATAATCTCGGATTGGTCATATCTAAAAGAAATAGACAAATAAGCACAGGCTATATATTTGTTACAAACAAAATAACCGACTTTCATATATTGGATAACGCTCAGGATTCAACCTCTGTTTTTCTTCTCTACCTTTATCCCGAAGCCAATAATCTTTTTGGCGACAAAAAACGCAAACCCAATCTAAATCCAACCATTGTTGAAAAAATCGCCCAAAAACTCGGTTTGATTTTTACCGAAGAAAAAGAAAATAACAATGATACTTTTGCCCCGATAGACCTGCTTGATTACATTTATGCCGTTTTGCACAGCCCGTCTTATCGCAAACGATACAAAGAATTTCTGAAAATAGATTTTCCACGCATTCCGTATCCTGAAAATGCCGAACAATTTAACAAATTAGCGGTATTGGGTGAGCAATTGCGGCATTTGCACTTAATGGAAAATATTACCGTTCCGAATAATTTTGCCAATTTTCCCAAATCGGGAAATAATAATATTCAGGGGATTGCGGGTCAAGCCCGCAATGACGGCTTGATGATGGTTTGGATAAA
>JAITOO010000185.1 GCA_031289875.1 Flavobacteriaceae bacterium | reverse complement strand
TTGGATGTACCTGTAGAAGATATTTATGAAGAAAATGAAAATCTTGCACAAAATATCGAAAATATAGAGAATGTATCAAGCAGCTATATAGGTAACAACAACGTCTATTGCAACATCCCTGACTATATTTTACAGGATTTGCACAATACAATAAATAAATGGCAGGAGGAAAACCAATCGTTAAAAGAAGAAATCCAACATTTGAAAGAGGAAAATGAAAAGTTGAAATAACGCATTATTTTCAGCGTTTATAAAATTCAAAATGACTATCTGTTATATTTTCTAAAAAATCATATAATCAGTTAAGTCGTTATTTGAATTTCATGTAAACTCGTCTATTTTAATGTTTTCCAAATAGTTAAACCTTGTATTAGGTAGAATGGCGGACACTCTCAAAATCAAACCTCTTTCTTCCTGAAAACCAAACCGGTTTCAGGGAAATAGTCAGCAATGATGCCTTGTTTTAATATCTTTGCAACTATTTTTCTCCCAATCGTTCACGCAATTCTTGTATGATTTTGTCTTTCGTTTTATTGTCCTCTACCAATTTTTTGACATCTGCGATAAGGTTTTCAGGAAAATTATTGATAGTTCCTATGTTATGAGCTATTTGTCCATTATTTTCTTCAACATTATAAACTACTTTTTCTTCCAAAAAATATTCAAAATCTTTATCAAAAACTTTGCAAACCTTGTCCATAAGCAGAAAATCTATTTTCTGAGAATGTCCGCTTTCTATGTTGTGAAGTTTGGTCTGTGAAATGTCGAGCAAATCTGCCAATTCTTCCTGCGACCAATTCCGCTCTTCTCGAAGCCTGTGTATTTTAGTTCCTATGCTCATACTGCAAAATTATTCATTTTTGAATTGAATTTATTTATTTTTAAATGAGTAAATGTAAAAATAATTTTCAATTTTGGGCGGAAATTTTAAAATAAAATTTATTAACTTAAAATTTAAACAAAATGAAAAAAGAACTTAATTTCAGTCAAAATTTGGTGTGTATTCAAAAAAAAGATTTTAACTTTATACCCAAATTAAAAACAAATCACATGGAAAAAATCAAAAATTCATTTTTAAGTATTTTGCTGATTTCACCCTTTACTTTGTTTTATTCATGTAATAATGAATCCTCTGATATTCTTACAGGTAATACTGACGAGAAACGCATTTTAACAGACGAACAAATCAGAAGTATTGGTGAATTACATAATCAAACGCTTGAATTAGCATTTAATGATTTTAATTGGTCAACCAATGACATGGAAAAAGAATTTATTGATAAGTTTAACGATTTAGAAATAGCTAAAGAAAATAATTTAAAATTCAAAAAAGCTCACTCTCTTGAAACAAATTTAGTATATATACAACAGAATTTAAAAGAAAGAAAAAATTTCCAATTTTTTGAGCGAACTATTAACTATTTAAATGCAAATGATGTATCAGTTACAAAAATAGAAGATTTTATGAAAAAATTAGAATTGGAAATGAAAGAATCCAATTCATCAGTTAGAGATTATGAATCCTTTTTAGTTTTTAGCTCTGTAATTCAACATTCTGCAAAATTTTGGCTACCTGTAAAAAAAGGCGGATTTGGAAACTATGATAAATTTAAAACTTTAGAAAATCGAAATTTTCAAAGTTCCGGAAACAGCGCGGAATTTGAAACAAGTAGTAGTTGTTCAAAAAATGTCTTAGCCGCTGATGCAGCCTCTGCCGGAGCAGGATGTCTTTTTGCCGCAATTTATACAGGTGCTTCAGGTGGCGTTCTGGCACCACTAGCTTTTGCTCAAATTGCAACTGAAGCAGGTTTTTCTTCAGGGATGGCATATTTTTCATGTTAATACAAAAAGTATGAAAACAATATTAAAATTTGGTTTATTATTTTTTTTCGGTTTTTTCATGTTCCTATTATATCTATTATTTGAATTTACAAAAGCAAAACATGATTTTCCGGAAAATAAAATATTCGACGATCCGAATATCATTAAAACCGTCTTTCTACATTCACTTACATATCTGTTTATTAATATTGTGGGGTTGATAATATATAACCGATACATAAGAAATCGAACAAAATAGGAGCAAATCTAAATTTTGATACTGACTTGTTGTGATGTTTAGTAACCGTCAGGTTTGCAGCATTATAACAAGTTTTTCTATTATATCAGTCCCTAACTCCGCTCCAAAACACGTAACGCATATTTGTATTTGTCTGTAAATCTGTGCATTATATTTTTTTTATTTTCTCATATATTCCGTATTTTTAAATTTTACGTAACATTGAACATTTTTTTTGTAATTTATTTATTTTCAATATTTTAGATTACCTGTTACGTGAAAAATGGCGGAATTAGGGTTTAATTAAGAAAAGTAAATATCCGTTGTAATTTCATTACAAATAAAATCCGGCTTGCTGTAAAAACAAACCGGTTTTTTATAACTACTTTTTATTTCTCAAAATCAAACCTCTTTCTTCCTGAAAACCAAACCGGTTTCAGGGAAATAGTCAGCAATGATGTTGTCATTGTCATTGACTTTTCCGCTTAAAATTTCTTTGGACAGCTGATTCAGTATCTCGTGCTGTATCAACCTTTTAAGCGGTCTCGCTCCAAAAGACGGGTCATAGCCTTTGCCCATCACGTAGTCTTTGGCGTCGTCGGTCATGTCCATGTGAATGCCTTTCTTGGAAAGGATTTTGTTCAAAGCGTCCAACTGAATATCAATAATGCTTCGTATTTCCTTATGGTTCAACGGTTTGAAAACAATCGTCTCGTCAATTCGGTTCAAAAATTCAGGGCGTAATGTTTTCCGCAGCAGTTCCATAACTTGCTCTTTGGTAAGTTCCAGAATTTCCTTGTAGTTGCCGCTTTCCAATTTTTCAAAATTTTCCTGAATCAGATGAGAGCCAAGATTGGAAGTCATCACAATAATCGTGTTTTTGAAGTTCACCATCCGACCTTTGTTGTCCGTCAATCGACCATCGTCCAAGACTTGGAGCAAGAGGTTGAACACATCGGGATGCGCCTTTTCGATTTCGTCCAAAAGCACTACGGAGTAAGGTCTTCTGCGCACAGCCTCAGTCAGTTGTCCGCCTTCGTCGTAACCGACGTATCCCGGAGGCGCACCGACCAAACGGCTTACAGAATGCTTTTCCTGATATTCACTCATGTCGATACGCGTCATCGAATTTTCATCGTCGAAGAGAAATTCAGCCAAAGCCTTTGCCAGTTCGGTTTTTCCGACACCCGTCGTTCCCAAAAACAAAAACGAGCCGATAGGTTTTCTTTCATCGTTAAGCCCTGCACGGTTTCGGCGGATAGCATCGGCGACAGCTTCTATTGCTTCTTCTTGTCCGACAACCCGCCGATGCAAAACAGATTCCAAATTGAGCAGTTTTTCCCGTTCGCCCTGCACTAATTTAGTTACAGGTATGCCCGTCCATTTGGCAACCACATCTGCAATATCTTCCGAATCAACCTCTTCCTTAATCAGGCGCGGACGGTCATCGGAAAGTTCAGCTTCCGCTTTTGCCAAAAGTTCTTCTTGCTCTTTGATTTTTCCATAACGCAATTCGGCGACTTTTCCATAATCTCCTGAACGCTCGGCGCGGTCGGCTTCCTGCTTAAATTCTTCAATGTTTTTTCGGATTTCCTGTACTTTCTCGGCGCGTTCCTTTTCTGCTTTCCACAAAGCGCTAAGTTCATTCCGCTTTTCGTTGAGCTGAGCTAATTCTTCTTTCACAGTTGCCCATCGTTTTTCATTGGACTGTTTCAAAGCCTCGTTGGAAGTCGGGCTTTCCGCTTCGCGTTTCACGGCTTCGCGTTCAATTTCCAGTTGCATTTTTTTTCTATCCAAAATATCCAATTCTTCAGGCTTGGAGTTCATTTCCATGCGGAGCTTGGCAGAAGCCTCGTCCATCAGGTCTATCGCCTTGTCGGGAAGAAAACGGTCGGAAATATAACGGTTGGAAAGTTCGACGGCGGCAATCACGGCTTCGTCTTTGATTCTGACTTTGTGATGCGCTTCATATTTTTCTTTAATTCCCCGCAAGATAGCGATAGCATCTTCCACCTCAGGTTCTTCAACCATAACTTTCTGAAAACGACGCTCTAACGCTTTATCTTTTTCAAAATATTTTTGATATTCGTTCAAGGTTGTTGCACCGATAGAGCGGAGTTCTCCACGAGCCAAAGCGGGTTTCAAAATGTTGGCTGCGTCCATGGCTCCTTCTCCGCCTCCTGCGCCGACCAGAGTGTGAATCTCGTCTATGAACAAAATGATGTTTCCTGCGGACGAAGTAACCTCTTTGATAACGGCTTTCAGCCTTTCTTCAAACTCTCCTTTGTACTTTGCGCCTGCAATCAACGCACCCATATCAAGCGAATAAATGGTTTTATCTTTTAAATTTTCGGGAACGTCGCCGTTGATGATTCGGTGTGCAATTCCTTCTGCTATAGCCGTTTTTCCAACGCCCGGCTCGCCGATAAGAATCGGGTTGTTTTTTGTCCTTCGGGAAAGGATTTGCAGCACGCGGCGGATCTCGTCGTCCCGCCCAATAACGGGGTCCAATTTACCTTCCTGAGCGAGTTCATTCAAATTCTTGGCATATTTGTTCAGGGAATTGTAGGTATCTTCTGCCGATGGGGACGTTACGCGTTCGCCCTTTCTGATTTCTTCAATGGCTTTCAGCACGCCGTCTTTGGTAACTCCTTGATTTTTGAGTAATTGAGAAATCTTGTCATTGACAGAAAAAATCCCTAAAAAAATATGTTCCAAACTAACAAATTCATCTTTCATTTTGTTTGCCTCCAACTGTGCGTCGTTTAATGCTTTATTGGCGTTTTGCGAAAGATACAATTGTCCGCCCGAAACTTTGGGCAGGCTCGAAAGAATCGTTTGAAGTTCTGAATTGATGTATGCTAAGTTTGAATTTTGCTTTTTGAGTATAAAAGTAATCACGCTTGCCTCGCTTTCCAAAAGAACTTTGAGCAAGTGAGCCGTCTCAATGGCTTGATTTTCCATGCCTTGTGCAATTACTTGGGCTTGCTGCAAGGCTTCCTGCGATTTGATGGTTAATTTATTAAAATCCATAATTTTAAAATCTCTTGGTTTTGATTAATCAAAATATACACCAAAAGAAATTTTATAAAAATTCAAAATATTGAAAAACAAATATTTAACGAAATAAATACAAAAAAAATCACGACAAAATGACGGATTTTTATTTGGAAAACAGAAGGACAAAGACAAAATGACGGACTTTTTTGAGGAATATTAATCAAAAAAAACGGACTTATACGCCGTGATGGGAATTAAAAACTAAATACTAACATGAGAAAGTATTTCTTTCAATTTCGTATCAAATTCATTATTAATGATTTGACCCTTTTCTTCGTCAAAATTGTCATAGAAATCGGGCAGGGAAAAACTTCCGAGCAGTTTTGCGCCGTAATACGGCAGGGAAAAAGAAGCTACGGCAGAACTCAACACGCTTTGCGCACCGCCTTGTCCGGGCGAAGTTGCCAGCAAAAGCACGGGTTTGTTTTCATACACTTTCATGCGGATTCTTGAAGCCCAATCGAATAGATTTTTGTAGGCAACGGCATAAGAACCGTTGTGTTCTGCAAAAGAAATAATGATTAAATCAGCGGAATCTACTTTTTCCAAGAATTTATTTGCTTCTTCGGGAAATCCTTTTTCCTGCCGTTCGATACTGTAAATCGGCATTTCGTAGTCGTTCAGGTCTAAAATTTCCACTTCTGCATTTTTGAACAGGCTTGCAGCATATACTGCCAGTTGTTTATTTATTGATTTTCTGTGATTTGACGCTCCAAAAGCTATAATTTTCATTTTTTAACTGTTTATTTTCAGACAAAGATATAAATTCAAAAATATTTAATTTTTTTCTTGATGTATGTCGAGTTTTTCACTCCGTCAATTCAAAATCAAGTTGTTTTCTCTCCAAGTCGGCGCGGGTAACTTTAATCTGTACCGTGTCTCCCAGTTGATACTGCATTCCTGTGCGTTGTCCGATGATGGCGTAATTTTTATCATCAAACCGGTAATCATCGTCGCGAATATCCCGCAGGCGGATTAATCCTTCTGCTCCGAAATTCCTGATTTCCACGTAAATGCCCCATTCGGTTACGCCGGAAATCACACCCTCGAAAGTCTCGCCAACGTATTGTTTCATGAATTTCACCTGCATATATTTGATGCTGTCCCGCTCAGCATCGGCTGCAACGCGTTCCCGCTCGCTCGAATGTTTTGCCTGCTCTTCAATTTCAGCAGGATTGGCAGAAAGTTTTCCGTCTAAAAAATCCTGCAACAGACGGTGGGCAATAACGTCGGGGTAACGCCGTATCGGCGAGGTGAAATGGCTGTAATAATCGAATGCCAAACCGTAATGCCCGACATTTTCCGTCGAGTATTTTGCTTTTGACATGGTGCGCATCGCTAAAGTTTCAATCATGTTTTCTTCGCCCTTGCCTTTTACTTCTGACAGCAACTTGTTGAGCGACTGAGTGGTGCGCTTTCGATTGGAAATATTGATGTCGTAACCCAAAGTATTGACAAACTGCTTCAAAGAAAGGAGTTTACTTGGATCGGGGTCGTCGTGGATACGGTAAATAAAAGTTCTTCCGCTCGGCTCGCCGTCTTTTTTGAGGCTCACAAATTCGGAAACTTTTTTATTGGCGAGAAGCATAAATTCTTCAATCAGATGGTTGCTTTCTTTGCTGATTTTAAAATACACGCCGACAGGATTTTTGCTTTCGTCAAGACGGAATTTTACTTCGTATTTGTCGAAAGAAATTGCGCCGTTTTTCAGGCGGTGCGCCCGCAAAATTTTCGCCAGCTTGTCCAGTGTACAAAGTTCCTTTTCCATCTCATGACTTTGTCCTTCAATTACTTGCTGCGCTTCTTCGTAAGTAAATCTTCGGTCGGAATTGATGACCGTCCGCCCAAACCACGAATTTTTGATGTTGGCGTATCTGTCCATTTCAAAAACGGCGGAAAAGGTGTATTTTTCTTCGTTCGGACGGAGGGAACATACGTTGTTGCTCAAAATTTCCGGAAGCATAGGCACAACTCTATCAACGAGATAGACGGAAGTTGCACGTGAATAAGCCTCTTCGTCAAGGAGCGTTCCGGGTTTTACGTAGTGGGAAACATCGGCGATGTGAATGCCGATTTCCCAATTTCCGTTCGGAAGTTTTTGAATGGAAAGCGCATCGTCAAAATCCTGAGCATCAGTGGGGTCGATGGTGAAAGTTGTGATGTTGCGCATATCTCGCCGTTTGGCGATTTCTGCTTCGGTAATTTGAGTGTCAATATTTGCGGCTTCTTGTTCTATCTCTTCGGGAAAGCGGTAAGGCAGTCCGTATGCCGCGAGAATGGCGTGAATTTCTGTTTCGTTTTCTCCCGATTCTCCTAAAACCTCAATGATTTTTCCGCGCGGAGAGTCCTCTCCTTCTCGCCAGTCAATGATTTCTGCCAACACAATCTGCTCGTTTTGAGCGCCTTTGAATCTTTCTTTGGGAATGAAAATATCGGTGTGAATGGAATTGTTATTTACGACCACAAAGCCGAAAGTTTTGTTCGGACTATATTCAAACTTGCCGACAAACTGCGTTCTGTACCGTTCAATAACTTCGATAACTTCTGCTTCGGGGCGGCGGTTTTTGTATTGATGCACTACGATTTTGACGATGTCATTTTGCAGCGCCCGTCCTGTTTTGGATTTGGGAACGAAAATATCTTTTACCAAGCCTTCGACAATGACGTAGGCGTTTCCATTTTGTCCGACGTCGATTTTTCCTGTCAAAAATTGTTCTTGAAAATTGAGTTGGTATTTTCCTGTTTTCGGTTCTAAAAGTTGTTTTTCCGAAGTCAGTTTTTGCAACGCCTGCACGATTATTTCCCGCTGGCGAGGATTCCGCTGGTTCAGCGTATTGGAAATTTGTTTGTAATTGTATTGCTTGTTTGGGTTTTTCATGAACAAAGCCAGAATTTCCCTTTTTAAGTCTCGAAGTTTTTCCCTGTGTTTTTCAGGGATTTTATTTTTTTTTGCCATTTTTTTCTGATTTCAGATATTCTGTCAAGCAGAATGATTTGTCAAAGGTAGTGTTTTTTTAGTTTTTGTCTTTAACTGATGCTATAATTATATAAATTGATGAAAAAGATGAGGAGTTTTTTTTTCATTTTCTATCTTTGCACCGGAAAAACATCAAACAAATAGCGTAGTAAATAAATAAAAAATATGTGTATCAGAAAAAAATTATTTCTCTTGTCCTTGATTTTCTGTTTTTTAGCAGCAGAGATTTCCGTTCAGGCGCAGAATAAAAAAGATTTCAGAGCAATTAACACTCCGCTGCGGGACTGGTGGAACGTTCTTTATTACGACCTCACCATTGAACCTGACTTCAACACGCAATCAATTAAAGGCGTGAATGTTATCACTTATGAAAGGGTAAAAGACAAACAGTTTATCATGCAGATTGATTTGCAGCAGCCGATGCGCATCGACAGCGTGATAGCCTCCGGCGTGAGCGTAACTTTCTCTCGAATGGGAAACATTTACAAAATCGACCTGTTTGACGCATTTTTGTACAATAAAAACCAAAAAGGTGCGGTTTTTATCTATTTCAGCGGGAAGCCCAAAATTGCCCAAAAAGCTCCTTGGGACGGCGGCTGGATTTTCTCCCGAGATAACAACAAGAACCCTTGGATGACAGTTGCCTGCGAAGAACTTGGAGCTAGTTCGTGGTTTCCGTGCAAAGATTTTCTCGACGACGAACCTGAGCAAGGCATGAAAATGACCATTATCACAACGAAAGACTTAGTCGGAGTAGGAAATGGGAAACTGCTGTCCAAAAAGAAATATGAAATCTCAGAAGACCAAATCGTCAAAACTACCGTGAAAGAAAAAAACGGCAAGACAATTACGAAAAATAAAGTCATTACCCAAAAATTTGATACAGGAAAAACAGCGTACATCTGGCAGATAACTCAGCCGATTAACGCCTACAATATTGTTCCGTATATTGGTGATTATAAGGAATTTACCGATTCATACAGAGGAGAAAAAGGTATATTGCCGCTGGATTATTGGGTTTTGTCCTACAATGTGGACAAAGCCAAGAAACAGTTCGAGCAGGTCAAACCTATGTTGAAAGCGTTGGAATATTGGTTCGGAGCATATCCTTTTTACGAAGACAGCTACAAATTAGTAGAATCTTCACATTTGGGAATGGAACACCAAAGCAACATCGCTTACGGAAACAAATATCAAAACGGCTATCTCGGCACAGACAGAAGCGAAACGGGCGAAGGTTTGAAATGGGATTTTATCATCGTTCACGAATCAGCGCACGAATGGTTCGGCAACAGCATCACCTGCAACAATATGGCTGACATGTGGATACACGAAGCCTTTGCAACCTATGCCGAAACTTTGTTTATGGAAAGTACTTTCAAAAAGGAAAACGCAGAAAAATACATTATCGGACAGCGGAAAAACATCAAAAACGACGTGTCGATTGCAAACGGAAGCGGGGACATGTATGACAAAGGCGCAAACATGCTTCACACACTCCGCCAATGGATAGACAACGACAACAAATTCAGGCAGATGCTTCGAGACATGAATAAGAATTTTTATCATAAAACCGTTTCAGAAAAAGAAATTGAGGATTTCATGGCTTCCGCTTCGGGACTGAATTTGACCAAATTTTTCGACCAATATCTGCGACAGACCAAAGTCCCGACATTTGAATATTTCATCGTGGACAAAGAAACGATTCGATACCGCTGGAAAAACACAATTCCGGGTTTCGACATGCCGATAAAAACTTCGCTGGGAAAACTCGTCCCAACCAACAAACCGCAGAAAATCACCGCTAAAAAGAAAATTATCGCTGCCTTTTCCGTCAATCCCAATTACTATATTGAAGTGAAAAAAGTCAAAAAAATGAGCAGCAGATAAAGAATTTTCCTTTACCTAACAGACATTCATTTATATAATACGTAGCCTGTGCCTGATTTTTCACTCTTCCTCTTCCGGAAAATCGGCTTGTATTTTTTGAATAATTGTTTGTATATCAACTTCTTTGCTGAGGGTATAATTTTTATCGACATAAGCAATTTTGCCTTGCGGGTCAATAATTACGGTCAGGCGATTGTTGTATCCTTCTTGGTTGTATGCTCCAAAAGCCTGAGAAACAGAATAATCGAAGTCGTTTATATACCGGATATGATAGGCGTTCATTACGTCTCTCCAATTATTAAGAATTTCAGCCGTTGATTCGGTAACGGCAAAATAGTTCACATTTCTGCCTGTCAATAAGGATATACTGTCAAAAGAATGTATCTGAATTGCGCACATCATCATTTCTCGTTTTAAATCTATTATTCGTTTTATCCATTTTTTAACATCAACAACTCCGCTGTATGCCGCAGGATAGAAAGTCAGAACCACTATACTTCCTTTATAATCAGAAAGTTTCATTCCTTCCAAAAGGACATCCGGTGCGGAATTTCCTGTTTGCAGGTCGGGAAAGTTTGCTGTTTCTATTTTAGGATAGGGAAGATGCAACCACTCTTTTATTTTATATTCCAAAGGTTTCAAATGCTCGCCTTGCCCTCTGTATCGGTCATCTCTCCACACAATGAAATTATTTTCGTCTAACAGGAACAAAACGGAATCATCTTCATCATTTTCTAAGGAAGGCAGATTCAGCAAAGATTTCAGTTTCCGGTTTATCGAATAAAAAACATTCATGCCTTGCGTGTCAAAAAGATCTTCGACAAGTAATTCGTTCGGTTTTATTTCATTTTTGTCCTTATTCTGAGCGACAAGAATAATATCAATATTGACGTTATCCCTGTTTTCAGGCGCAAAAGCTAATTTTTCCACAAAATAATTTTTGAATGCCTGAACAATCATGGAAGCATATTCTGTTTTTTCCGAAAGGGAAGGCATAAAAACCACTATTTTGACATGAGAAGAATTGAGACCGGGACTCAGTTCGTTTATGGGGAATTTATCGTTTACCTGTGCTGAAAATAAAAAAGGAAGAAACAATATCAGAAGAAAAGAAATAAGTTTTTTCATAATCATTTCATTTTAAGATTACAGACACAAAGATACTGAATTATATTACAATCAACCTGTTTAGTAACAAAAAATAAATACCCTATAACAGATGGAATGAATCCGTTAGGATTCAAATGTTTATAGAAACGCAAATGTCCGCGCAACATTCGACCCCGAAGGGGTCGAACATGATAACGGCAATGGTTTTTCTATAAATATGCGACCCGTTGGGTCAGGCAAGAATCCGAAAGATTCATATATTTATAGCCATACAAATGTCCCCGCAACATTCGACCCTTTCGGGATTTTTTTGTCATCTGTTATAACTTGTTTATTTTTCATCCCTTAAAATTATTTTTTCATTTTATTGAGCCAAATCAGCGTGCCTGTTACAGGCAGAGAAGTCCCGATGAGGCAGGCGAGAAAATACAGAATTTTGGAAAATGTTCCGAAAACTTCGCCCG
>JAITOO010000110.1 GCA_031289875.1 Flavobacteriaceae bacterium | reverse complement strand
GAAAAGACAAAATTAAAGATTTACTTTTTTTCTTAACAAAAATAGCGTTAATTTTGTTGCGCAAACCATGAAAAATGGTCGTCAGAACTATGGAAAAAACTTCGCAACAATTTGATACTGTTATCGCTGCCTGCCGAAAACTGTTTGAAAACAAAATGCAGGATTATGGCTCGGCATGGCGCATTTTGCGGCTGCCCTCGCTCACCGACCAAATCTACATCAAAGCAAACAGAATCAGAACGCTACAAGAAAAAGGCAAACAAAAAGTTCAGGAAAATATTGACGGAGAGTTTATCGGCATCATCAATTATTCGCTTATGGCGTTGATTCAATTGACCAAAGGCGTTGCCGACCAGCCCGACTTGAACCTGAAAGAAGCCGTCGAACTTTATCAAAAAGAAGCAGTTAATGCCAAAAATTTGATGATGAACAAAAACCACGATTACGGCGAGGTTTGGCGCGATTTGAGAATCAGCTCCATTACCGATTTGATTTTGCAAAAATTACTAAGAATCAAGCAGATAGAAAACAATAAAGGCAGCACTTTGGTCTCGGAAGGCTTGGACGCTAATTATTACGACATTGTGAATTACGCCGTTTTTGCACTCATTTTACTCAATGAAAAAATAATTTTAACAAAATGATTATGAGGTATTTAGTTGTTTTTTTCAGAATTATTGTAGGAATCATTTTCATCATTTCAGGTTTCGTGAAAACCGTTGACCCCCTCGGGTTTTCCTACAAATTGGAAGAATATTTCGGCGCAGGCGTATTCAACCTGCCGTTTTTTGAAAAATTAGCCTTTCCTATGTCCATTTTTTTCGTAATTCTCGAAATCATGCTCGGCGTATTGCTTCTGCTCGGAACGTGGAAAAAATTCACCGTTTGGCTGCTCCTCCTGCTCATCGTGTTTTTTGCATTTTTGACGTTCTATTCCGCTTATTTTGATAAAGTTACGGACTGCGGCTGCTTCGGAGATGCTATAAAATTGAAACCTTGGACTTCTTTCCGGAAAGACATCGTACTACTGGCGATGATTTTAATCCTGTTTTTCGGGATCAAATACATCAACCCCATTTTTTCCGGCAAAATCAATATTTCACTCTTAATCATCTCATTCTTAATTTGTTGCGGAATTGCTTATTGGGGAATCGCCCACCTTCCGATTATTGATTTCAGACCTTACGCCGTTGGAAAAAATTTGAAACAAGGAATGCAGGACGGAAGTTCGCAGGTTGATAAAATAAGCTATATACTTCAAAATCTTAAAGATAACAAAAATAAAACGATGTCTTCCGACGAATATATCAATAGCGGAATTTGGCAGGACACACTGAACTGGAAAATCATTAAAACCGATGTACAGGTCATCAAGGAAGCCGTATTGCCGTCTGTTCACGATTTCATCGTAGATTGCGGTGCAGACGGAGACCAAACCGATAACATTTTGGACGAAAACAAAATAGCAGTATTTACCGTGCCTTTTGCCGACATGCTTTCCACTACGGACAAGGCGGAACTGATGAAAATCGCCTCAGAATTTTCTCAACATCAAATAAAATTCGTAATTTTAGCAAGCAATCCGAAAGCGCTTGCTCCGCTGAGAGCATGCAGCACCGACCCTACCACTTTGAAAACCATCAACCGAAGCAATCCCGGATTGATGATTTTGAAAAAAGGCGAGGTTGCCGCCAAGTACAATGTGAACGATTTTCCTGATTATCAAGAAATTAATAAATTATAAAATACAAATCCATCATGAGAAAAAAAATTGTTGCAGGAAACTGGAAAATGAATAAGACCCGGTCTGAAGCAAAAAAATTGTTAGCAGAAATTGATTCTTACATACAATCTCATCCGCCTAAATGCGAGGTTTTGGTTGGGATTCCGTTTGTATATCTGGAAAATGCCAAAGCAAATCACAAAAATTTCGGCATCTATTCCGAAGACATTTCCGAACATAAATCAGGCGCTTACACAGGCGAAATTTCTGCAGAAATGCTGACTTCCATCGAAGCGGACGGCGCAATTATCGGACATTCAGAGAGAAGGCAGTACCACCATGAAACCGATGAACAAATCGGAGCAAAAGTGAAAATTGCTTTGGATAACGGTCTGAACCCGATTTTCTGCAATGGCGAAGTGTTGGAAGAACGCAAGGCAGGAAAACATTTCGATGTGGTGAAAAAGCAGACGGAAACCGCATTATTCGGCTTGACTGCAGATGAAATCAAGAAAGTGGTCATCGCCTACGAACCCGTTTGGGCTATTGGAACAGGCGAAACCGCAACGCCGGAACAGGCGCAGGAAATCCATGCTTTTATCCGCAGTTTGATTGCTGAAAAATACGGAAAAGACCTCGCAGATTCCCTTTCGATTCTATACGGCGGAAGCGTAAAACCCTCCAACGCAAAAGAAATCTTTTCCAAACCCGATGTGGACGGAGGATTAATCGGCGGCGCAGCTTTGAACATCGCAGATTTCAGCGCATTGATTGATGCTTATGCGGAGATTTAATATGCCATCAGCAATGTAAGAATGAGCAAATGCAATAAAAAATAATTGAATCAGGCGCTTAATTGTGGATGTGTAAATATTTGATTACCAATAATTTGCGAAAAAAAATGAAAAACACATTTTTAGCGGACAATAATGATTAAATTTGTCTGTTTCATGTGTTGTTAATTCCTCAAGCGGTGATAAATGAATAAAGGGTATCTTCTCACCGGACGAAGCCGGTACCAGATACGCCAATACACTCCCGTCCAAAAAGTTTGTGTCGAAACCTGTTTCCCATTCCGCCGGATG
>JAITOO010000091.1 GCA_031289875.1 Flavobacteriaceae bacterium | reverse complement strand
AAAAAACAAAAAAATCGCTATCTTGCGCAAATTAGAACTAATATATGGAGAATCACTTACCTAAACTCATCTTGGATTTGGCGCTCATATTGGGCGCAGGCGCCATTGTTACATTGATTTTCAGGAAGATAAAACAGCCTCTGGTATTGGGATACATTATTGCAGGCTTTTTAGTAGGTCCTCATTTTAAGCCTATACCTAACATTGCCGATACGGAAAACATAAAAATTTGGGCAGAAATCGGCGTGATTTTTCTTCTTTTTTCGCTCGGCTTAGAATTTAGTTTCAAAAAACTTCTCAATGAAGGTGCAGCGGTAATTATTACGGCAATTGTAAAAATCATTGCGATTCTTACTTTGGGCTATTTTGCGGGGCAATGGCTCGGCTGGAATACGATGAACAGCCTGTTTTTAGGCGGTATGATTGCCAGTTCCTCAACAATAGTTATCATAAAAACATTTGACGAACTGCAAGTAAAGCGGAAAAAATTTGCCCAAGTGGTTTTCGGGGTGCTTATCGTTGAAGATATTTTGGTGGTCTTGCTTATGGTCTTGCTTTCCACGATGGCGGTCAGCCGCCAATTCAACGGAAGCGAAATGATAACCTCAGCGTTTCGTCTGCTATTTTTCCTGTTTTTATGGTTTATTTTCGGCATTTTTTTAATTCCGACACTGCTTCGACGTGCAAAAAAATTATTGGACGATGAAACGCTGTTGATTCTCTCCATAGGATTGTGTCTGGCAATGGTTATCGGTGCAACGGAAATCGGTTTTTCAGCGGAACTCGGAGCTTTCATCATGGGGTCGATTTTGGCGGAGACGACTTCTGCCGAAAAAATTGAACATTTGCTGAGACCTGTCAAAGACCTCTTCGGAGCAATATTTTTCGTCTCCATCGGAATGTTGATTGACCCCTCCATGATGTGGGCATACAAGTGGGAAATCTTTCTCATTACGCTGCTGACTATTTTTGGAAAATCTTTCTTCACGGCGGTAGGCGCCTTGCTTTCGGGGCAGCCTCTGAAACAGTCTGTTCAGGTCGGAATGAGCATGGCTCAAATCGGCGAATTTGCCTTCATTGTGGCTTCGCTCGGCATGTCGCTGAAAGTTACGAGCGATTTTCTCTTTCCCGTCGCAGTCGGAGTTTCCGTAATCACAACATTGACAACCCCTTATATGATTAATTTTTCAGACATTTTTTACGGTATTCTGCATAAAATTATTCCCGGCAAAGTTCAAAAAATGTTAGACCAGTACTCTACCGGCACGCAGAACATTCAGGAAGAAAGCAAGTGGAAAAAACTGCTCAAATCCTATTTGTCTCTGGTATTGACTAACAGCGTGGTGGTTATCGGCATTGTCATGCTGACAACAACGCTGCTGATGCCTTTCCTGTACGAACAAATTGAAAACCGCACCTTGACCCGAATTATCGGAGTCGTCTGTGTGATAGCCCTCTGCGCCCCGTTTCTCTGGGCAGTGCTGGCGAAAAAACCTGCCAATGAAATTTTCATGACGATTTGGAACGAGAACAAATACAGCCGAGGACCTTTGGTCGCCATTGAGGCAATGCGCATTCTGATTGTCGTTTTCCTGCTCGGATTCATCGTAGACAGGTTCTATTCCGGAACGGCGGCGTCCATTGTGGTTATTCCTATGGTAGTCTTGGTTTTATATCTGCTTTCGACGAAATTCAACGGTTTTTATTCGTTGATTTCTCACAGATTCATGTACAACTTGAACGAACGAGACATTTTAAATCAAAAGGAAATTCAAATAAAACAAAGGCGGGACAACTTGACCCCATGGGACTCTCATATCACTGATTTTGAGGTAAATCAAGATGCACCCTATATCGGAAAAACATTAACTGAACTCGCTTGGCGGGAAACTTTCGGCATCAACATCGCTTTCATAAAACGAGGAACAAAAACTATTTATGCGCCCAAAGCCGACGACCGTATTTTCCCTTTCGACAAATTGGGTTTAATCGGTACGGATACGCAATTGCGGCGTTTTGAACTTCTTGCCGAAAAAAACAGAACAAAGGAAATTCCTGTTCAAAAAATAGCGCAGGAAAAGCAGGAAAATATCGTACTTACCAAATTTTTAATTCCCGAAACTTCCTTATTATCCGGAAAAAACATCAAAGAATCTCAGATACGCGAACGCACACACGGCTTGATAGTCGGATTGGAGCGGGACGGCAAACGCACGCTTAACCCGCCGTCTGACATGGTTTTGCAGGCAGGCGATTTTGTGTGGATTGTGGGCAACAAAAAGGAAATTCAAGCGTTTATTGAGCGGGCAAATAATAATTTATAGAAAAGATTTCTGATGATTTAAAACTTTAAACATCTTCGTAAATCATTATAAATCAATAAAACACAAGAACCTCCCGAAAATCGGGAGGTTCTTGCTTGAAAAGCGATTTTTATTGTGAAAAATCTAATCGCAAAGAATTATCCCCTGATTATTGCTAAATTCCAGCGTGCCTCCCTTGATTGAAAACACTTTGTAATCGCCTTCGTCAGAGATATTTCGGCTCTGAACCAAAGAAGAAATCACAGATTTCAACTTCACTTTTCCCTCAACTAAGGTGGAAACTACGGCAGCGTGATTGTTCAGCATTTGAAATTCACCGTTAAATCCGGGAACGGTAACTGCTGCCACTTCGCCGTCAAAAATAACTTCCTCAGGAGTTAATACTTGTATATTCATCTCTTTAAAAGTTTATTTTTTAAGTTCAGCCAACATTTTTTCTCCGTGTTTCACCACTTCTTCCACTGTTCCTTTCAGGTTGAATGCTGCCTCAGGATACTGGTCTAACTCTCCGTCCATAATCATGTTGAATCCTTTGATAGTATCTTTGATGTCCACCAAAGCGCCCGGCGTTCCCGTAAACTGTTCTGCCACATGGAACGGCTGAGACAAGAATCTCTGCACTCGTCTTGCGCGGTGTACCACCAATTTGTCTTCTTCGCTCAATTCTTCCATACCCAAGATGGCAATGATGTCCTGTAATGATTTGTATCTCTGCAAGATTTCCTTTACTCTCTGTGCACAATTATAATGTTCTGCACCCAAAATTTCAGGTGATAAAATTCGAGAAGTAGATTGAAGCGGATCAACTGCCGGATAGATACCTAATGAAGCGATTTTTCTGTCCAATACGGTTGTTGCGTCCAAATAGGCAAAAGTTGTTGCAGGTGCAGGGTCGGTCAAGTCGTCCGCAGGTACGTAAATCGCCTGTACAGAGGTAATTGAACCGTTTTTAGTTGAAGTGATTCGTTCCTGCAATGCACCCATTTCAGTTGCCAACGTAGGCTGATAACCTACTGCAGAAGGCATACGCCCAAGCAATGCGGATACCTCAGAACCTGCCTGTGTAAAACGGAAAATGTTGTCAATGAAGAACAAGATGTCTCTTCCCTGCCCTTCTCCCAATCCATCGCGGTAATATTCTGCCAAAGTCAGACCTGACAAAGCCACGCGCGCACGCGCTCCGGGCGGCTCGTTCATCTGTCCGAACACGAATGCTACTTTTGAATCTTTCAAAGCTTCTTTATCAACTTTGGTCAAGTCCCAACCGCCTTTTTCCATAGATTCCATAAATTCTTCGCCGTAGGAAATAATTTTGGATTCGAGCATTTCTCGGAGCAGGTCATTACCTTCACGGGTTCTCTCTCCCACGCCTGCAAAGACAGAAAGCCCTCCGTGTCCTTTGGCGATATTGTTGATTAATTCTTGGATTAACACGGTTTTTCCAACTCCCGCACCACCGAACAATCCGATTTTTCCTCCTTTGGAGTATGGCTCAATCAAGTCGATGACTTTGATACCAGTGTAAAGTACCTCTGCGGAGGTTGAGAGATCTTCAAATCTTGGAGCGGATCTGTGGATTGGAAGTTCGTTGATTTTCGGAACATCTCCGATACCGTCAATGGCTTTTCCTATCACGTTAAACAAGCGTCCGTTTATTTCTTCGCCGATAGGCATGGTAATGGGTTTGTCTTTTGAAACCACTGTCTGCCCGCGCCTCAGTCCGTCGGTTGCGTCCATTGCAATACAACGGACGGTATCCTGCCCGATGTGCTGTTCTACTTCGAGTACCAGCGGAGCTTCTCCGTTGTCTTTTATTACTTCTAACGAGTCGTAAATGGAAGGTAGCTGCGATACTTCTTCAAAAATTACGTCGATAACCGGTCCGATAATCTGAGAAATTTTCCCTTTTGTTTCAGTTGCCATATGCCTTTTTGTTATGATTTTGTAGTTTTTTTATTGCTATTTTTTGTTACATGCAAATATAATATTTTTTTGTAATCTTTTGAAAAAAAATTAAAATTTATCATATTTGCACAATTCTATTTGTGATTGTGCATATTTTTAAAAATAATTTTGAAATTCAAAAAGACCGAAAATGGGTCTTCACACTGGGTGTTTTTGATGGCGTACACTCTGGTCATCAATATGTTATAGATTTTTTAAAAAATCTTGCCGAGACGGAAAACAGTGAAACCGCTCTGATGACTTTCGACCCGCACCCGCGATTTGTTTTGCAGCCCGACACGGATTTTAAACTCCTCACAACTTTGGAAGAAAAAATTCTCCTTTTAGAACAATTTGGAGTTCAAAATATTATCATTCAAGAGTTTAGCAAAGATTTCAGCCGATTGTCCGCGTTGGAATTTGTTCGAGACATTTTGGTGAAAAAATTTCAAATTCATTCATTAATCATTGGTTATGACCAGAAATTTGGAAAAAACCGCGACGGAAATTTTGAACATCTGCAAAATCTTGCTAAAACGTTCCATTTTGACCTGTTGCGGCTGCCTTCGGTGAATAAAAACGAGACAACCGTCAGCTCGACGAAAATCCGAAATTTGCTGGAAAAAGGCGAAATTGAGCAGGCAAATCAATATTTAGGCTATGAATTTATAATGACCGGAACGGTAGCGCATGGAGACCGAATCGGCAGGACGATAGGCTTTCCGACGGCAAATCTGGAAATTGATCCGCAAAAAATCTGCCCGAAAAACGGCGTGTATATTGTCAAGGTTTCTATTGATAATGAGGTATTTACGGGAATGATGAACATCGGTATGCGCCCAACTTTTGGAGGCGGTCTAAAAAGACAATTGGAAGTGCATATTCTGAATTTTAACCGAAATATTTACGGCAAAAAAATTCCGATTCATTTTCTTGACCGTATCCGAGATGAAAAGAAATTTGCCACTAAAAATGAGTTAATCAAGCAATTGGAAGAAGATAAAAAGAAAACGGAAAAATTTTTTCTATAAATTGGCGGGTTACCGGCAAAAGTTGATTTTAATAAAAAAAAGGTATTGCTAATGAAATATGTTAATATACCTCATTAGCAATGCCAATTATTTAAGTATTTTTTACAGTTTAACCGCTGTTTCCAACGCCAAAGTCATCATTTTGTTGAAAGAATTTTGACGGTCTTCGGCAGAAAGTTCTTCTTTGGTGATAAAACTATCGGAAATTGTGAGCAGACAAGCAGCATTTTTGTCCAAAACCGCCGCATTGTGAAATAGTGCAAAACTTTCCATTTCTACGCAGTCGCAACCTTTGGCGACATAGTCGCGGTAGTCTTTGTTTTGAGCATAGAAAACGTCGCTGGAATGCACTCGCACGCTGTGCAGAGGCTGGCTGAGTTCTTGTGCTGTTTCTATGATTTTCTGATTTAGCGTTCCGGACGGAAAAACCACATCTTTGTCATAGCCTGACTGTACTTTTGCAAAGGAGGATTCGCTGAATGCCGTCTCTGTCAAAACCACATCATTTACGTTTAATTCAGCGACATACGCGCCCGCCGAACCAATGCGGATAATGTTTTCCACGCCGAACTGCGTGAACAATTCGTAAGAATAAATCCCGATGCTCGGCATTCCCATTCCCGACCCCATGACGGAAAGCGGCTTGCCTTTGTAAGTTCCCGTGTAGCCGAACATATTTCGTACAGAGTTGAAAACCACAGGGTTATCCAAAAATTTTTCTGCAATAAATTTTGCGCGGAGCGGATCGCCCGGCATCAGAACGGTTTTTGCTATATCTCCTAATTCTGCTTGAATGTGTGCTGTTGCCATTGTTCTTTTAATTTTTTAGGATTGCAAAGGTACAAAATAATCTCTAAAATCAAAAAATCACAGTTCTGATATTTATCACTATCTTTTCAGTACTCGCATATTTGTGGAAACAAGGGTGTGAAGAGAACTTTACTAAGGGCAACTCTTATATAAGGCAGGCGTTTTTAGTCTGTCTCTCTCTCACAAAATCACATTTCTTATACTCTCAAATTTTTCTCCTAATTAAAAGATTTAATAAAAAAATAAAAACTCGAAATTCCTAAAAAGTCTTTTCCTACTGAAATAACTGCCGGATTTTCAAATAACACCCCTAATGTTAAACGTAACAGAAACAATCCAACAAAAGCGGTAAATGCACCTTTACTAAACGATAACTTTATCATATCTATATTAGCCTTATAATTATGACAAATATAATAAGGTTTTTTCAAAAATTGTCAATTTTTGTGTTTTTTTTGTCAATATAGACTAAAATTCTCGTATCTACTTCTTTTCCAAAAGATTGCATAACTTTGGTATATTGTTCCATTTGCTTTTTATGTTTGGGCAGTTCCGCTCCTGTTTTAAAGTCAATAATCGTAAATCTGCCGTTTTTTTCTGCCAGACGGTCGGGGCGGTAAATGCTGCCTTCAAAAAGGATTTCTCGCTCGTTATACATGTTGTATTCATCTGAAAAATAAGGAACTAAATTCAGATTTTCTAAAACAGAAACAATGAGATTTTGAAGTTCATTTTTTTGAGAATCTTCAATTTTTCCCGACAAGACATATTTTCTAATAACCGTCGGAAGTTCTTTTTCCGTAAGGATTTCAGACAAAACGGCATGAATGAGGTTTCCAAATTGAATGTCTTTATTTTCTTCTGAATAAAATTTCCGAGCCTCTGTTCTCACTTTGATTCTGTCATTCCAATCATTTGAAATCCAACAGATTTTCTCTTCTTCGATTTTTTCCTCTGTTTTTTTCTCTTCAATTTTCTGTTTTGCCGCTTCAGGATACAGTTCAAAAGAATTTTCATTAAACCGACTTTCCAAAAAATTCATTAACAGAGTTGTTTCTTTTTGATTTTCAGCAACTTCTTCCAACAAAAACAATTGCTGGGTGGCTCTCGTCGTTGCAACATATTGAATACAAAGTTCATCGACAACTTTTTCAAACTTCTGTCTATCAATAACTTTTTGCATTTCTTCGGAAATTTCGCCGAGATGGGAAATGCTCGCCGTGTAATATTGGTCGAAGCCGCCATAAAGTTTTTCGTCAAGCGGAAGCCAGTGCGGTTCAGGTTTTTCTCTGCGTTTGAACATTGGATAGATAACCACGGGAAATTCCAAACCTTTCGATTTGTGAATGGTTAAAACCCTGATTGCATTCATGTTATCCGGAAATCGAACAGATAAATTTCCGCCTTTCAACTCCCAATTTTCCAAAAATTCTTTCAAATTAATGATTCCATTTTTTTCGAGTTGCAAAACGAAGTCCAAAACAGCGGAAAGATACAACTGTTCCGTTTCGCCAAAGTTGAACTTACGCATCAAATTTTCGCAGAAATCGTAAAAACTTAAATGATTTTCCTGCTTAAATTGAATATTTAACCCAAACTGAGATTGTAAATATTTTAGAATTTCAAAAACATTCAAATCTTTGATTTTCAACATTTCTGTTGTATAGTCTTCCATTTTGATTTTCCCCAATTGATTCAAGCCGTACAACATTCGGGCAAGCGGCTCTGTATCTTTCGGATTATCAAGCCATTTGAACATTGAAATCAAGGTTTTCACCGCCGAAGACGAAGCAACGCTCAAGGCTTCTTCCGTCAGAATCGGGAAGCCTTTTTCCATTAAAAATTCGACTATGGCATAGCTGTGTTTTTTTTCGCGTATCAGCAACGCAATGTCTTTCAGTGAAAAACCGTTTTTCAAACATTCCTCAACGATTTCAACGACTTGTTTGACTAATTCATTCTCTTCCAAATCTTTATCAGGTTTAGGGACAAAAGAAACCTGCACTCGACCGCCTGCGGATTTTTGGGATTTTTGCTGCGCTTTCGCTCCGAAAAGTTCTTTATAAGCAGGATTTTCTCTAATTTCCGGCATATTTTCAGCTAAAAATTGATACCATTTATTGTTGAAATCTACGATGTTGGGCAAACTTCGATAATTGGATTCCAGCGTTTTAACCGTAATTCCTTGTTTATCGGCATCAGAAATCAAATTTATCAGTATTTCGGGCTTGCCCGAACGGAAGCGGTAAATTGCCTGTTTCGGGTCGCCTACGAGCGTAACTGAGTTTCCGTCAGAGACTTTGGCATTGTCAATCAAAGGCGTGAAATTGTTCCACTGCATCTGCGAAGTGTCCTGAAATTCGTCGATAAAATAATGTTCGTATCTTCCACCCAATTTTTCGTAAATGAAAGCCGTAGGCTCGTCCTGCAAATATTTGTAAATCATTGGATTGACATCAGAAAGGAACAAAACATCATCGTCATTTTTTTTATTGCTGAGAAATTTGTTGATTTCTGACTGTACTTCAATGAGAATCAGGTTTTTAAAAACAGATTCGTCAATTCGTATCCGTTTTACTAATTCTCTTATTTGATAAAAAGTTTTAATTAATTTCGGGGCAATTTCCTGAATATCTGCTTCTTTTGGAGATTTTGAGGCTGTATATTTCTCGTTCTCGCAAAAATTCAGATAATGGGAAGAAGAAAAGTTAATGTTCAGTAACTGCTTTTCGTCCAACAATTTATAAAAAAGATTACCCATTCCATTATTTCCTTGATAAAAATCTGTAATTTTCAAATCATGGCTTTCTATCAACGAAACGGCTTCTTTTGTCAATTCAGCAACTTGGTTTTTGCTGTAAATGAGACGTTTATAAAGTGTTTGTTTGAGATTTTTAAAATCTTCGAGATTTTTCTTTGAAATATGGGAAATTCTATCTAAATGATTTTCATTCAAAAAGTTATTGGAAGATGTGAACAGTTTTCCGCGAATATCTGTTCCCGATTCATTTTCAAAACTCCAAAAAATATAATCTAAAATAATGTCTGCCAAAGGGTTATCTGTTCCCAACACGTCTATCAGTTCGTCAATAGATTGTTTCAGGTAATCTGCCGTATCTAATTCAACACCAAAGGAATGCGACAATCCTAATTCTTTGGAAAAAGATTTCATCAACCGAACATTAAATTTATCTATCGTACTGATACTCAGCAGGGAATAATGATGAAGAAGATATAACAAATTTTTTTTTGCCCGTTGATGAAGCGTAGTCATATCAATATTCAACTCTATAGAAATCTGTTGTAAAGTCTTGTTGAAAATATAGTCGTCATCATTGGAAAAATCTTTGAGACAAGAAAGTATCCGCTCTTTCATTTCGTTGGCTGCTTTATTGGTGAAAGTTACTGCCAGAACGGTTTTCACGGCTTCGGGTTCTTTATTTTTCAGCAAAACCGACAGGAAATTTTTGACCAAAGTGTAGGTCTTTCCTGCACCCGCCGAAGCATTGTATATGGTGTAATTGGAAGTCATAAAATTCAAAAAATAGACCTAACAAAGTTAGGAAAAACATTTTTATTATTGGTATTGTTAAAGTGGTATGGATTTTAATATTTTCAAGATAAAATTATTTTTCTATAACTTTTTTCAAACAGTCCTCTAAATTTCTTTCAAAGCATTAACTAACTCATCTACATCACTTTGGGTATTATAATGACTGAAAGAAATCCGAAGCGTAGTTGTATTTTCCAGTTCCTCAGACGAATATAACTGCAACATGGTATTGGACGGCTTCGCCGCTCCCGAAGCACAAGCGCTTCCTTGCGAAACTGCAATTCCCTTTAAATCAAGCTGAAAGCCGACCATTGTGTTTGGAAAAGGAAATAAAACGCTGAGCAGAGTGTAAATGCTCTTCTCTAAATCTTCGCTGTATCCGTTGAATTTGATTTCGGGAAAATTAGTTTTTAATTGTTGTATTGCGTATTTTTTTAATTTTTCAATCTTGGATTTCCGTTCCTCCAATTCGCTGATTGACAACTCAAAAGCCTTTCCCAGTCCGATAATTCCATAGACATTTTCCGTTCCTGCGCGCAGATTGCGTTCTTGCGCACCGCCCGTGATAACCCCTTTCAAACCCGTTGATTTGCGGATAAAAGCAATTCCCGCCCCTTTCGGACCGTGGAATTTGTGCGCACTGCACGCCGCAAAATCCAACGGAATTTCGGAAAAATCCAGCGCATAATGCGCCATCGTCTGCACTGTATCTGAGTGAAACAGAGCATTATACTTCTTGCACAAATCAGCGGCAAATTTAATATCCGTCAAATTACCAACTTCGTTGTTGGCGTGCATCAGCGAAACCAGCGTAAATTTTTCATTCTTCAATTCTTCTTCCA
The DNA here is from genome assembly GCA_031289875.1 of Flavobacteriaceae bacterium. GTDB lineage: Bacteria > Bacteroidota > Bacteroidia > Flavobacteriales > Weeksellaceae > Apibacter. The sequence continues at coordinate 3,452 of JAITOO010000091.1, read as the reverse complement.
AAAAGTCAAAATCCAAATCTCCTTTATGGTTTTTGACCGGCAGAAAAATCAACTCCAAATCGCGATGTTTTTCTTTCAAATTGCGCACGGTTTCCAACACGCATTTGTGTTCAAGCGGAGAAGTGATGATGCGTTTCACTCCTAAATCTTCTACGCAAGATCGGATAATCAGATTGTTAGATTCCGTTCCCCCCGAAGTGAAAATGATTTCAGAGGCGGAAACGTTGAGCAGGCGGGCAATATTTTTTCTTACCCATTCTATTTTGGATTTGCCTTCCTGTCCATAACTGTGTGTAGCAGAAGGATTTCCGATATCTTCTTTCATAGAAGCTATCATCACATCTACCACTCGGTCGTCAATCTGCGTGGAAGCCGCATTGTCCAAATACACCTTTTTCATTCTGACATTTCTTCATAATTTATTACTAAACTTTTTGCAACTGTTTTATTGATTTCCAACACGATATAAGGAAACGCAATTGCCATCGTACTGAATCTGGATTTGGGTTTTAGTTTCAGCGTAACGACCAGATTTTCTCCGTTTTGTTCTACATTTGATGTTTCATAATTCAATCCGCCGCTTGATTTTTTGCCGAAAGCAATGAAAACATAACTTTTAGATTCTTGATATTCAGGATATTCCACAGGAAAACGACGGGCTGCCACCTGAGAAAACAATCGGTTGTATTCAACTTCATCATTAACCAACTGATTCACAATATTTTCTATTCCGCCATAAGCTCCTGAGCTCAACACTTTAAAATCCATAGCCGTATTTTCCATTATAGTTTTTTCCGTAAAGTTATTTTGTGCTTTAGGTGTGCCGCAGCCTGCCGTCATCAGCAAAACTGTGAAAAAAAACGCCGTTTTTTTAACTAAACTTCCCATAATTCAACAAAATTAGTGAAAAAAAATTAATTTGCTAAGAAAAAAATGAAATTCTGTTGTCAGCAAATTTTCTTACTTTTGAAAAATTAAATCAAAAATTACAATGAAAATAGCATTAGTAGGATATGGGAAAATGGGCAAGGCAATTGAAAAAATAGCAGTGGCTCAAGGACATATTATAACCGCCAAATTGGAAGAAAAACCTGCTCAAAAAAATATCAACGGCGCAGACGTTGCCATAGAATTTACCACGCCTGCCTCCGCATTTGAAAATGTAAAAGCCTGTCTGGAAATCGGATTGCCTGTGGTTTGCGGCACAACGGCTTGGTTAGACAAACTTCCGGAAACTCTGGAAATTTGCAGGAAACTGAACGGCGCATTTTTATACGCTTCCAATTACAGTTTGGGCGTGAATTTGTTTTTTGAAATCAACAAGCGTGTGGCAGAAATCATGCAGAAATATCCTGAATATAGCGTTCGTCTGGAAGAAATTCATCATACGGAAAAAAAAGACGCTCCGAGCGGAACAGCAATCACGCTGGCGGAAAGCATCCTTCCGATTTATGGTTTCGATGACTGGAAATTATCCGAAAAAACAGAAGGCAATCTGCTCGGAATCGAAGCCAAAAGAATTGAAAATGTGGCGGGTACACATCTAACTTTGTATTCTTCAGAGGTTGATGAAATCGAAATCAAACACACGGCTCACTCTCGGAAAGGCTTTGCTATGGGCGCATTGCTGGCTGCGAAATGGCTCATTGGCAAACACGGCGTTTTTTCAATGAAAGATGTTTTGGGCTTTAATTAGAAAATCAATGATTGATTGATAGATGATTTAAATATTTGATTTACTGTCTATAGTTTATTGAATCTGCGCAATGCTAAAATTGTTAAATTTTAATTGCTATTTGCCCAATAATTACTATTTTTGACCTTGATTTTACAAAATTTCAAATGTACACATTACAAGATTATTCGATTTTTGCAGTGGTTGCCAATGTTTTGTACTTTGCAACAACGTGGAAATTGTTTCAAAAAGCAGGACGAAAAGCATGGGAAGCCTTGATTCCCGTTTATAATATTTTAGCTACCCTGAAAATTATTCACCGTCCCTGGTGGTGGATTATCATTGTTTTCATTCCGATTGTCGGGTGGATTATGGCAGCCATCATTCTCGTGGATTTCGTAAGACATTTCGGTCGCCGCTCCTTTTTAGATGCGGTTTTGGCATTTTTCTTTTCCTTTGTTTTTCTGGCGTACCTCAACTATTCGCCTCAGACACAATACACCGGCAAAGAAGCGCGCAAAGAAACCCTGATTTCGGCAGTTTTGTATGCCGTGATTTTTGCCACGATTATCCATGCCTTTATCATTCAGCCGTTTACAATTCCAACCGGTTCTATGGAACGGACACTTTTGGTCGGAGATTTCCTCTTTGTGAGCAAATTAAACTACGGCGTGCGCATTCCGATGACTCCTGCGGCGCTGCCTTTCCTGCAAAACAAAATATTCTTTTTTGGAGGGTCAAGCCCTCAAAATCAGCCTGATTCTTATATCAATGACATTCGCCTGCCGTATATGCGGCTTCCGGGCTGGGAAAAAGTGGAACGCTATGATATTGTGGTGTTTAACTATCCTCCCGACTCGCTCCACGCTGCGATTGACCGCAAAGATCCTTATGTGAAGCGGTGCGTCGGCGTTCCGGGAGATAAAATCCAAATAATTAACAACAATCTGTACATCAACGGACAGCCGGAAAAAATCTCGCCCGACGAAGAACAGCAAAGGCGTTACAAGGTCTTTACCAATGAAATAGGCATCGGAAACGACAGAGTTATGCAACTTTTCGGCTATACGCCTTATGGTGAGGTGATTCCGTCTGAGGATTCCAACAAAAGAGAATATATTTTTGAGGGTCTGACCAAAGAAAATGTCGCAAAATTAAAAGCCAATCTGAATACGGTAGATTCTATCGTTCAGATAGTTACCCCCAAAGGAATAACAGAAGTTACTCATTTTGACTATTCCCAAAAAATTGATACGACCAATTCCATTTTTCCGATTAATAGTGGCTGGAATCACTGTCAATACGGACCTTTGACCCTTCCGAAAAAAGGCGATATTATCCAACTTACTCCGCAAAATATTGAGCAGTACAAAAAAATTATCAAAGTTTATGAGCACAACGATTTGAAAATCAATGGAAATCAATTCTATATCAACGATGTGCCTGCGAATACCTACACTTTCAAACAGAATTATTATTGGATGATGGGAGACAATCGTGATAACTCATTGGACAGCAGATATTTCGGCTATGTTCCCGAAGACCATATTATCGGCAAGCCTGTGTTTACATGGTTTAGTTTGCAGGGCGCTTTTGAAAATGACCGATACGGACACCCTGCGGAGCGTAAAATTCGGTGGGACAGAATGTTCCGCATCCCGAACAACGGTGTTTCGCTCAGCGAGAAAACCAATTATGGCTGGATTATTCTTGTTTTGCTCGTCGTATTTTTCGGTTACGATTATTTCAGAGGAAAAAAGAAAGGCGAGAAAGAAAA
>JAITOO010000021.1 GCA_031289875.1 Flavobacteriaceae bacterium | reverse complement strand
GTTGTTGAATCTGCGTTTTCAAGAAAACATACAAATACTTTTTCCTAATTAAACAAAAAGTCGTAACTTTGAACTCCTTTTTATCACAAGATTATGAATAACAACAAGATCATCGCCGTTGATTTTGACGGAACCATCGTTGAAGACGCTTATCCCGAAATTGGGAAAGTCAAATTGTTTGCTTTCGACACTTTGAAAAAATTGCAGTCAAAAGGCTACCGCCTAATTCTATGGACGTACCGTTACGGACGAAGATTGAACGAAGCTGTAGAATTTTGCAGACAAAACGGTGTGGAATTTTACGCCGCAAACAACAGTTTCGAGGGCGAAACTTTCGACCCCGCCGCACAAAGCCGGAAAATCCATGCGGACTATTTCATTGACGACCGCAACTTGGGCGGTTTTCCCGGCTGGGGAGAAATTTATGAAATTATTAAATATAAAATAGAATTTGACATTGAGGGTAAGGAAGTTATCCCTTACTCCAAAAGAAAATCCCAAAAAAAAGAAGGATTTTTTTCAAGACTTTTCGGAAAATGATAAAATTAAAGACAAGAGAAGATATCGAACTAATGTATGAAAGCTCCCAAATCGTTTCCAAAACGTTGGGAATGCTGGCAAAAGAAATCAAACCGGGCGTTACGAGCCTCCATTTGGATAAATTGGCGGAAGAATTTATCCGAGACCACGACGCAGTACCGGGTTTTCTGGGAATGTACGACTTTCCCAACACGCTGAACATGTCGCCCAACGAGCAGGTCGTTCACGGCATTCCAAACAACAAGCCCTTGCAGGAAGGCGACATCATCTCGGTGGACTGCGGCGCAATCAAAAACGGATTTTTCAGCGACCATGCCTACACTTTTTCCGTCGGAGAAATTGACCCCGCTGTGGCTAAGATGATGGAAATCACAAAAGAAAGCCTTTATGCAGGCATCAGAAAATGCAAAGTCGGAAACAGAATCGGAGACATCAGTTTTGCCATTCAGCTCATCTGCGAAAATGCAGGCTACGGCGTAGTGCGCGAACTGGTCGGACACGGCTTGGGACGAGACCTGCACGAAGACCCGCAAGTGCCGAACTACGGACGCAAAGGCAAAGGACCGAGAATTGAAGAAGGATTGACCGTTGCCATTGAACCGATGATTAATCTCGGAACGTACAAAGTGAAATTTCACAACGACGGCTGGACGGTAACTACGTACGACAACAAACCTTCCTGCCATTTCGAGCATGACGTTGCCGTAGTGGACGGTCAGCCGAGACTGCTTTCTACCTACGGATACATCTATGAAGCTCTGGGAATTACCTCTCACGAAGAAGACGAATTTTTGTACCATTCGATACGTTCTTGATGAAAAAAATTTTTAAATTTTTTCTAAACCTCATTCCCCGCCCCGCGCTTATTCGTTGGAGTTACGCTTTTGCGCCGATAGTTTCCGTTTTTTACAGAGGAAATCGATTTACCGACCCGATTGACGGGAAATCTTACCGAAAATTCCTCCCCTACGGATACGGCAAACCGCGCGAAAACGCTCTCGCTCCCGGAACGCTTTCTCTGGAACGCCACCGCCTGATGTGGCTTTATTTACAGCGGGACACGGATTTCTTTACAAAAAAACGAAAAGTTTTGAGCATCGCACCCGAACAGTGTTTTTTGAAAAGATTTAAAAACTTGAAAAATTTGGATTATATCACCACCGATTTGTACTCGCCGATTGTTGATGTGAAAGCGGACATTCTCGCCCTGCCCTTTAAAGACGAAGCGTTTGACGTGGTTTTCTGCAATCATGTGCTGGAACATATTCCCGACGATGCCAAAGCCATGTCCGAACTGTACCGCGTGATGAAATGCGGCGGCTGGGGGATTTTCCAAGTTCCGATGAGATACAGTCTGGAAAAGACTTACGAAGACTTTTCGATTACCGATAAGGAAGAACGCAAAAAGCATTTCGGGCAATACGACCACGTGCGCCGGTACGGCTTGGACTATTTTGACCGTTTGGAAAAGGCAGGTTTTCAGGTGGAACAAGTGAAATATTACGAAACGTTGCCTAAAGAAGATATGAAAAAATACGCCTTGTCTAAAAATGAAATTCTGCCGGTGGCGAGGAAAGTTTGAAAAACCATACCCTGTTAAATGTTATGAATAAATTTATTAATACTAACAAAATCAAAGAAGATTTATTGACTTTTACCCAAACCGGCGTTGATGAATTTATAAAGGAGAATCCGGCTTTAACTTTTTATGCCTTTGCCTATGATTGCAATGCCGAATATGGAGAAGTAAACCTATGTTTTAATACGGAAGAAGAATTTGCCAAAACTTTGGAAGAGTATCAAAACAGTGAGTATTCTCAATATTATCAAACAGAAAAAGATATAAGAGAATTGAAATACAATACAGGTGACTGGGAATATCAATGTTTTGATACTATGTATATCATGACAGAAGAGGAAATGGCAAAATTATACCCTGAAATAGAGCCTCAAATTAATGATTTCATATCTATTTTTTGTGAAACATTATTGGACTTCACTTTGACAAAAGAATATGACAAAATTCCAAAAAACGATGATTTCAAAGTGTTATGTCTTGACCATGATGATGATTTAAAAGATGCTGAAAAACGGCTGAAAAAAATAAAAGAAAATTATCTTAAATGCCCTCCCCAAAACATCAAAAACTCAAATTAGAAGCCCTGCGCCGAAAATCCGTAGAGGAATTTAAAGGAAGTATGAAAATTCCTGTGGTTGTGCTGCTGGACAATGTGCGCTCCATGCACAATGTCGGTTCGGTATTTCGCACCTCCGACGCTTTTTCCATACAGAAAATTTACCTTTGCGGCATCACGCCCCGCCCGCCCCATCGAGAAATTCAGAAAACAGCGCTGGGAGCAACGGAAAGCGTGAATTGGGAATATGCGCCGTCCATTTTCGAAACGATTGACAAATTGAAAGAAGAGAATTATGTAATCATTGGAATAGAGCAAGTTACAAACAGCGTTATGCTCGAAAATTATCAAGTCTTTCCTGAACAAAAATATGCCCTGATTTTCGGGAATGAAGTCGAAGGCATCAGCGAAGAAATTTTGTCCAAAATTGACGTTTTTGTGGAAATTCCCCAGTCGGGGACGAAACACTCGCTGAATATCAGTGTCTGCGCAGGAATCGTGTTGTGGGAATGGTTCAGTAAAATGAGTGGATAGAAAAATTAATATCTTCTGCTTTTACAAAAAAAATCCTGTTTTTTACAGGTTTTTTCTCCGTAAAATCTTACATTTGGGGTCATTTTGTATTCATTTAACCTCAAAACTGATGAAAAAATTAACCTGTTTGACAGTTTTAATAGCAAGTTTAATTATGGCACAAAAACAAAACCTCACGCCCGAAACGCTTTGGAGTTTAGGCAGAGTATCCATCGACCAAGTGAGCAACGGCGGCAAAATCATTTACGGCGTGCAGTATTTCGATGTGAAAGAAAATACAAGTTCGCGGAATCTCTACTCGCTCTCCTTAGATGGTGAAAAACAACAAATTACAGATGAAAAAGAAAAAAATTCAGCCGTTTATTTTCAAGAAGAAAACCTCTTGATTTTTTCCAAAGGCGATAAATTTTTCAGTTACGATTTGAAATTGAAAGAAACAAAGGAACTCCCTTCCGACGGTGCAGAACGCGAAGGCATCGTCTTTTCTAAAGACAAAAAATTCACGGCATTTTCTCGTAAAATCAAGGAAGAAAAAGTGCTGGGAACAGACGTGCATACCGATTTGGAAAAATCTAACGCCAAAGTCTATGACCATTTGATGTACCGCCATTGGGATTCGTGGTCGGACGGAAAATTCAATCATATTTTTGTTGGAACTTCGCTTGAAAACGCTGAGGATATCAACAAAGACGAAAAATTCAATTCCAAAACCTGTTCCTTTTCTCCCGACGGGAAATTTCTCGTTTATCAATCCAAAAAATTGTTCGGAACATCTGACGCAATTTCTACCAATACAGACATCTACCTTTACGACCTCGCTTCAAAGAAAACCACAAATCTCACGCCCGACAACAAGGGCTATGATACTGCCCCGCTTTTCAGTCCCGACGGCAAAAATTTGGCGTGGCTTTCCATGAAAACCGACGGCTACGAAGCCGATAAAAACGACATCAAAATTTACGATTTTATAACCAAAAAAACCGAAAACCTGACTGCCGATTGGGACAATACCGTCGAGACTTTCATTTGGAGCAAAGACAGCAAAAAAATCTTTTTTATTGCAGGAATCAACGCTACGGAACAGTTTTTTGAGTTAGATGTCAAGACGAGAAAAATTCGTCAAATCACTCTTGGTCAGCACGACTACACGAGCATTTACCAAGTCGGCGATTATTTGGTCGGCGGTCGAGAAGACATCAATCACGCTTCCGAAATTTACAAGGTCGATATTAAAACAGGCAGGCAAACGAAACTCACAACCGTGAACGACGAGGCATACAGCAAAATCAATATGGGAGATGTGGAGGAACGCCTGATAACCACCACTGACGGCAAAAAAATGCTCGTTTGGGTCATTTTCCCTCCAAACTTTGACAAAAACAAAAAATATCCGACACTTTTGTACTGTCAGGGAGGTCCCCAAAGCGCGGTTTCACAATTTTACAGCTTCCGCTGGAATTTCCAGATTATGGCGGCAAACGATTATATCATTGTCGCTCCCAACCGTCGCGGACTGCCGTCTTTTGGCGTGAAGTGGAACGAAGAAATTTCGGGCGACTGGGGCGGACAGGCGATGCGGGACTACCTTTCTGCCATTGACGAGGTTGCCAAAGAGCCTTATGTGGACAAAGACAGACTGGGAGCCGTGGGCGCCAGTTACGGCGGCTATTCTGTTTATTATTTGGCAGGAATCCACAATCACCGCTTCAAGACTTTCATTGCGCATTGCGGCGTTTTCGATTTGGAATCCATGTACGGCTCAACCGAAGAGGTGTTTTTTCCGAATTATGACATTGGAGGCGCTTATTGGGAAGTTCCTCAGCCAAAGGCTTATAGCACTTTTAATCCGATTAATTCGGTTGCCCAATGGGACACTCCGATTATGATTATTGAGGGAGGAAACGACTTTCGAGTACCTTATACTCAGGGTCTGGAAGCCTTTCAGGCAGCGCAGTTGCGCGGAATCAAAAGCCGTCTGCTATTCTTCCCCGATGAAAGCCACTGGGTACAGCAGGCGCAAAACAGTCTCCTCTGGCAGAAAGAATTTTTTAAATGGCTGAAAGAAACGTTGTAATTATGATTGTATATAATGAATTGTTGAGTAATTTCGAGTAAGCTAAGCGCAATTCAGGGATAGCAAAACTCCTCCCTACAAAAAAAGAAGACAGATTGCCCGTCTGGCAATCTGTTCAACTTTAAATATATGAAAAATATGAAAAAATGTTTCAAATAGACATGAATAAAAATATTTTTACTCAATTAATTTAGTCATAAACGTTTAAAAATGATTATGCTAATTTCCAGCGTAAAGGTAAAAAATAATTTTCGTTTCTAAAAAAATAAAATACTATTTTTATCATTTTTTTGATGATGAAAAAATATTTTATTTCTTAAAAAAAATTTTATTCGGATTTCAATGAAAAAACTTACTACAATTCTTCGGAGCGAAAAATCAAAAGTTTTAGTGTTTAATTATCCAAAACCGTGCAAAATTTCTCTTGCTTTAGTTTTGATGTTGCAAATGTACAATTCTTTTTTATTTCTCCAAAGGAAAAAGATTTTTTTTTGTTAAAAATAAAAAAAGTTAAGGCAGATTAATATCCAAACAAATTTTTGTTCATCGCTTGCAGGGCTTTTTTCTTGTAACGGCTATCTATCACAACGGAAATATTGTGTTCGCTGCCTCCGTAAGAAATCATGTGAAGCGGAATATCTTTAAAAGCTCCCATGATTTTTGCTCCGTAGCCTGTTTCGCTTCGAGACATGTTGCCCACAATCGCCACAATCGTTTGGTCTTTCATCACTTCCACCTGTGCAATTTCTTTCAGTTCATCAACAATTCTCTCCAAATAAACAGGATTGTCAATTGTCAGAGAAACAGCTACTTCCGAAGTGGTAATCATGTCTATAGGCGTTTTGTACTTCTCAAAAATTTCAAAGATAGTTTTCAAAAAACCGTAAGCCAAAAGCATTCTTTCGCTTTTGACCGTAACGGCGTAGATTCCGTCTTTGGCGGCAACAGCTCGGATTCCCTCCGGCGGCTCAATGTTGGAAATCACTGTTCCATGCGCTTCGGGTTTCATGGTGTTTTTCAGCAATACGGGAACGTTCCGCTTCTGTGCCGGCAAAATGCAGGTAGGGTGAAGGATTTTCGCTCCGAAATAGGCGAGTTCCGCCGCTTCATCAAAGCTTAAATGACTGATAGGATACGTTTTATCTACAAATCGAGGGTCGTTGTTGTGCATTCCGTCAATGTCCGTCCAGATTTGAATTTCCTGTGCGTCTATCATTGCACCGAGTATGCAGGCGGTGTAATCGCTGCCGCCGCGTTGCAGGTTGTCGATGTCTCCATTTACATTCCGGCAGATAAAACCCTGAGTGATAAAGAGTTTGGAGTCAGGATATTTGTACAGTTCTTTCTTGATGTTTTCTTCAATGTAGGCAAGGTCGGGTTCGCCGTCCTTGTTCGTCCGCATGAAGTTCAAAGCGGGCAGCAGAATGGATTTTTCTCCTATTTCGCTCAAATAATAGTGAAACATGGCAGTGCTGAGCAGTTCGCCTTGCGCCAAGATGATTTTTTCTTCTTTGGAAGTAAAAAGCGGAAAATCGACGAAAGACCTGATGTGATGGAAATGATAATTAATCAGTTCTTTGCCTTTTTCCAAAATTGTCGGATTTTGATACAGGTCTTGTATTTCGATTTTGTATTTGTTTTCGAGAGCGTCAATTAACTCTGAAGCCTTTGTGCTGTTTTGTTCGTACAAGGTTTGCGAAATATTGACCAGTGCGTTGGTTGTGCCGCTCATGGCGGAAAGTACCACGATTTTAGGTTCGTTGCCGTGGGTGAGTTTTGCCAGATTTTTGATGCGTTCAGCGCTTCCCACGCTTGTTCCTCCAAATTTTAATACTAACATAATAAATTATTATATATTAAATTTCCGGCAAAAATACGAGATTTTCGGATATTATTTTGAAAGTTCCGTAAAAAAAGTTGCATTCCAAATTGTCGATTTGTAGGGCAACCGCGAGGGACGCCCGCATTGTCTTGAACCTTGATTTTATTAAGTTTTGCAGGATTATTTTGTTGATTTTTAAAATCTTGGCAATCTTGTAAATCTTGTGAAAATCTTGGTTCAGACATAAACACCTGCGGCGTAAGCTACTCAGTAACATGACATATTGGGTTATCATCATTCACGAACTTAAAATGACAATAGTACGCCTCTCAATGTCTTTTTCTGTAGAGATTTTGATAAATACTGTCTGTTTTTGATAAAAATAAGCAAAATAATGTTTGTTTGTTTCATTTTTTGAGTACATTTGCTGCTTGAAAAAAATACAGTTATTTTATAATATGACGCTAATTTAAGTTGAACATGATGAAACAATTTATTCAAGTTTTTAAAAATTTAGTTCTGACAGGAGTTTTATTGCTCTTTTCTCAGAATATGTATGCGCAACGGAATGGTTCCGTTACTATTTCCGTAGATGGTATTGCTAAACCTTATTATTTCGGAGATGTACCGTCTGGTAGTACTGCTTTTCATTCTCACGATTTTGGAACTGTCTCTTCATTGTTTTTGACAGATTTGGAATTTAATATTTTGAACGCGAAAGGCAATGAAAAAGAAGGCGAATTAGGCACTACGGGAACATTGTCTTATCACATCTATGATAAAAACAACCATCCGGTGTCGGCTGATGCTATTTCTATAAATTGGAAGATTGTTGGTGCCGGTAATGATTACCATGTTTCTATTTCCGGTTTAACGATTGATTTCACCGAAATAAAAGATCTTCACCCTTGGACAATCTATAAAATTCATTTAAATGCTAGTGTAGAAAGTCCATTAGGAACTTATCGGTTAAACGAGAACGATAGCTACGTTGCCACTTTCAACATACCGTTCCAATTCAACGTCTCACTCCGGTAGTAGAAAAATGGTTATTGACGGCAACACCGTTTGAGACTGTTCCTTTGTCAAAATTTGTTTTAGGTTCTACCGCACCTGTTGCTTTGAAACAATTATCACCGGACAGCACTTCTTGAGCTAATCTAACTGCTTCAACAAACTCTCTTGCCGCAGGCAATGCCTTTTTATACCAAGTAAAGTCAGGAGGAGATACTCCTCCTAATATAACTTTCTCAGGCTATTTGCTTGCCGATGTAGCTTTGGTTTCAAAAACGATAACCCATCCGTTTACTCTTGTGGGAAATCCTTCTACGAACGGTATAGATTTTGGAACTTTGGCAGTGGTGAACAATCTAAACGTAATTAAATCAGGTTATTTTATTTGGACAGGTTCTGGTGCTAATGCTAAATATGAGGTGCATGATGGAGATGGAGAGGAAATTGCCGCTTGGAGAGGCTTTATAGTAGAAAAAGACGAAGGCGGGGTGTTATCTTTCAGCCCCTTCTTAGCTTCAGCTCCTGCAAGCCTCGCTAAAAAAGCGGTGAAATCCTTAGCGGCAGCTTCCGAAAAACTTACTATTACGGCAACTAACAGCACAGGCTCTGCTTATACCCTTCTTAAAAAATCGGACAAGGGAAAAAGCACGGTCGGATCTAACGACCTGTCTTTCCTCTCAACGGGAGCTAACGACTATGTACAGCTTTACACCGTGAAACCGGACAACGCCGGAACTAAGAGAAACTTGGCAATCAATACCCTCAACTCCTACGAAGCTCAAATCCCTGTCGGAGTGCAAACTACGTACAACGGAAC
>JAITOO010000010.1 GCA_031289875.1 Flavobacteriaceae bacterium | reverse complement strand
GGTACGGCAACCAACTTGCATTTTCTGCATAATGAGAGCGTTGATTACATTTACACAGACCCTCCTTACGGCAAGAAAATTCCTTATCTCGATTTGTCGGTGATGTGGAATGCCTGGCTTGATTTGGATGTTACGGAAGAGGATTATGCACAGGAGGCTATCGAAGGCGGCGAACATAACAAAAGTAAGGATGATTATAACAATTTGATTGCTCAGAGCATAAAAGAAATGTATCGCGTATTGAAATATGACCGATGGTTATCGTTTGTCTTTGCTCACAAAGACCCGGAATTTTGGCATCTAATCATCGATACTGCTGAGAGTTGCGGCTTTGAGTATGTGGGATCTGTAGCTCAGAAAAACGGGCAGACAAGTTTTAAAAAACGACAACATCCTTTTACCGTATTGTCGGGACAACTGATTATCAATTTCCGCAAAGTCCGGAAACCGCGGGCTATCATGAAAGCGAATCTGGGAATGAATATTACCGAAATAGTGATGCAAACGATTGAGGGAATTATTGCTAAAAACAACGGCGCAACACTGGAGCAAATCAATGACGAATTAATAATCAAAGGATTGGAATTAGGATTCTTGGATTTGTTGAAAAAAGAATATTCCGACCTCACGCCCATTCTGCTGGAAAATTTTGAATATGATGAAGCTACCGAATTATTTACCATACGCAAAGACACAAAATTCACAACCCAGATAGATGTGCGGCTTCGGATAAAATATTATTTGATAAGCTATCTGCGCCGTGCGGAACGCGAAGAAAATACGCCCACATTCGATAAAATAGTGATGGAAATATTGCCTTTGCTGAAAAACGGCTCTACTCCGGAAAACCAAACTATTCTTAGCGTACTGGAAGATATTGGCGAACGTGTGGGACACGATGGATGGAGGATGAAACGTAACGGACAATTGAATTTGGATTTATAGACAAAATACGTATGGAATAAAAAAATAAATAACTTGTAAAAGAATGTTTTTCTCAGAAGTGCAAACCTAACGGGATTGTTTTATCTTCTGTTATAAAACTTGTTTATTTTTCATCACTAAAATCATAATAATGAAAGAACACGCTTTTTTTAATTTGTTTCACGAAGACAAAACATCTTCATATAATTGTTTCATTCGCTTACGCAGATGCAACACGGCATAATGTTTTCGAGACAATAAGGTATTGACAGATACGCCCGTTGTTTCTGCAATTTCTTTTACCGGAATGCCTTCCAATTCTGTGAGTTCAAATATCTCGCGCTGTTCGAGAGACAGTTCTGCAAGAGCGGCATCCAACTCCGTCCAGACCAATGACCGTAAATATTCCGTTTCGGGCGATGACGTGGAATGGCTGAACAAAATTTCGGTAATATCTTTCATTATAGTATTGTCGTCGTCATCTTTGCGATAAACAGGCAATTCTTCTTCATGTTTCTTTATGCCCTTGTTGATAATCATATTACGAGCTACGCGGTACAACCAAGCCGAAACATGCTCTATCGGATTCATCGTACTGTTAGTCGTTTTCACCAATTGATAAAAAACGTCTTGCAGAATATCTTCCACATCTTCTTTATTCCGTACCCGCTTGCGGATAAATGACTTAAGTCGCGGTTGATGTTCTGCAATCAGTTTTTCAAGATTGTGTTTTTCTGTCACGTCAATCTTGTTTTTCCTGTTTATCGTTTTCGTCGGACGAACAGTTCTTGAAGCCGCGTCCGCGTCCAAAACCGCCGAAGCCGCGACCGAACTCGCCGAAATGCTGACCGAAATGTTGATAGGTTTTCACAAACTCTTTGCGTTCTTCAGGTGTCATTTTCCGCCATTTTTCACGGAGGTGATTTTTTTCAAATCCGCCGGCAAACTTTCTGCCGTGACCTCCTCCGAAACCGCTAAAAAACAGACGGGCAAGGACAAGCAAGCCCAGCGCCTGCCAAAAACTAATGTGTGCCAATCCGAAAATGGAGGGAAGAAGGGCGTTCCATAATAACATCACTAATGCGCTAAATATCGCTATCGCAACAATTGCGCCACATACAAATTTTACTATATGCTTTTTCATTTTTAAAATTAATCTTTTAATTCGTTTTTCGAGGCTATCCTCTACTTGTGAAGACAAATGAGCGGAGAAAATATTTTAAAAGGAAATAATATTTTTCACACAATTACGGAGGGTAAAACGAACGGTGCAAAAGTAGAATAAGCAAAAATTGCTAAAAAATCCCGATTTTACTATCTTTTCACCAATTTTCGGCGGATGCGGCTCAGGGTTTCGGGTGTAATTCCCAAATAGGAAGCGATGAGGTGCAACGGTACTCTTTGTATCAGATGCGGTCGCTCTTTTAAAATCTGCACATAACGCTCTATTGCCGAAATGCCTAAGGCACGGTCTAACAGTTGCTGGGCATAAATATAAGCCTTTTCGTAAAGCTGCCGGTAAAAAGTATTTATGAACGGAAATATCTCAAACATTTCGTTCATTTTGTCGTAACGGAACATGTAAACGTCCGAATCTTCCAAAGCAATAATATCCACTGTCGCAGGCGTGCGGTTGAGAAAACTGTACAAATCCGAAATCCAATAATCTTCCAAAGCAAAATGAACAACGTGTTCATTTCCATCATCATCAACAGAATAGGAATACAGAAGCCCCTCGTTTACATAAATTGTGTAATTGCAAACCTCTCCGATTTCCAACAATTTTTCTTTTTTCTTTACCTGCTTGTGTTCCATATGATCAAGCAAAAGGCTGAATTCTTCATCAGAAATTTTGATTCTCGAACGAAAATGTTCCAAAAGACGCTGGCTCATGATAGGTGATTTTTTTCTCCATTAAATTGTGCTAAATTAGCAAATTATTTATTACTAAAATTTTTTTTGAAAAAAAATATGAGCAACGTCAAAGATACTCCGCTGATGAAGCAGTACAACAGCATCAAAGCACGCTACCCTGATGCCATGCTGTTGTTCCGCGTGGGCGATTTTTACGAAACTTTCGGCGAAGATGCCGTCAAAGCGTCCAAAATTTTGGGAATTGTATTGACGAAAAAATCCAATGGAAAAGGGACATATTCCGACTTGGCGGGATTTCCGTATCACTCTCTGGACGTGTATCTTCCGAAGTTAGTCCGCGCAGGGCTGCGCGTGGCTGTCTGCGACCAACTCGAGGACCCTGCTTTGGCAAAGGGTATCGTAAAGCGCGGCGTTACGGAATTGGTTACGCCCGGCGTTACGTTCAACGACAAAGTCCTCGAAGCCAAAAGCAACAATTTTCTACTCTCCGTTCATCAGGAGAAAAAAATGTACGGACTGGCGCTGCTCGATATTTCTACGGGAGAATTTTTGGTAGCCGAAGGAGATGGTTACAAACTCAGGCAAGTAATTGATAATCTGAATCCTACTGAAATTATTTATCAGCGGAGCAATCCTCTTCCCTTTGAAGCCCAAACCTATTCTTACAAGCTCGAAGATTGGGCGTTCCAATACGATTATGCTTATGAAAAACTGACCCATCATTTCAAAACCAATTCATTAAAAGGTTTCGGAATTGAAGATATGAAACTTGCCGTCGTTGCGGCAGGCGCAGTGTTTGCTTATTTGGTGGAAGATACTCATCATCGGCTGCTTGACCACATTTCCAACATTCAACGGTTGGCAGAAGACACCTTTGTTTTGATGGACAATTTCACGATTCGGAATTTGGAACTGGTCAATACGCCTGATTCTCAGGCGGTTTCTTTGCTCAAAATTTTAGATAAAACCTGCACGAGTATGGGCGGACGAATGCTCCGGCGCTGGGTTCTCATGCCTTTGAAAGATTTGAAAACCATTAACCGAAGGTTGGAAGTCGTTGATTTTCTGCTGAAATTTCCTGAAATTTCCCGCCAAATTGGAGAGGAACTGAAAGGAATTTCTGATGTGGAACGGCTTTTGGGAAAACTTGCAGGCGAGCGGATTTCTCCCAAAGAAATGGGCTATCTGCGCGATTCGCTGCTTCATTACAAAAATATCGAGAAAATTCTCAAGCAGGAAAACTCTTTGATGACCCAATATTTCGGAGAATTTAAAAATTTAGACGAGACCCTTTCCTCACTTCGGAAACATTTGCAAAATGAACTTCCGATTTTGCTATCCAAAGGAAACGTAATCGCCGAAAGCGTTTCAGAAGAGTTAGACCAGCTCCGCGCCCTGAAAACCCACAGTCGGGAATATTTGAACGATTTGTGCCAAAAAGAGGCAGAACGGACGGGCATCACGAGTTTGAAAATCGACTTCAACAACGTCTTCGGATATTTTCTGGAAGTCCGAAACACCTATAAACACAAAGTTCCGAGCGATTGGATTCGCAAGCAGACATTAGTCAGCGCAGAGCGCTACATTACCGAAGAACTCAAAGAATACGAAGCAAAAATTTTGGGCGCAGAAGAAAAAATTGCACTTTTGGAGGCAGAACTGTTCCGAAATCTTTGCGCAGAAGTAAAAGAACACCTTGCTGATATACAAAACAATACAAAAATAATTGCCGTGCTGGACGCTTTGCTTTCCTTTGCCGATACGGCGCAGGAAAATTCCTACACGCGCCCGCACCTCAACGAATCTAAAATTATAGATATCGCCGACGGACGGCATCCCGTCATCGAAAAACAGCTTCCTGTGGGCGAATCTTACGTCGCCAACTCGGTCTATTTGGACGACCAAAAGCAGCAGATTTTGATGATTACAGGTCCCAATATGGCAGGAAAATCCGCACTGCTCCGCCAGACGGCGCTCATCGTTCTTATGGCGCAAATCGGAAGTTTTGTGCCTGCAAAAAACGCAAATATCGGCATTGTGGACAAGATTTTCACGCGCGTCGGGGCTTCCGACAATCTTTCCCGAGGCGAATCAACTTTTATGGTTGAGATGAACGAAACGGCGAGCATCTTGAACAATATTTCCGACCGCAGTTTGATTCTTCTCGACGAAATCGGCAGAGGAACAAGTACTTATGACGGCGTTTCCATCGCTTGGGCAATCGCAGAATATCTGCACGAACACCCGACTCGACCGAAAACGCTTTTCGCTACGCACTACCACGAACTGAACGAAATGACACACTCCTTTGCACGGATTAAGAACTTCAATATCAGCATCAAAGAGATGAACGGAACAATTGTCTTCCTTCGAAAATTAGTCTCAGGCGGAAGCGAACACAGTTTTGGGATTCACGTGGCGAAACTGGCAGGAATGCCGGTCAAGCTCACCCATCGGGCAGAACAGATTTTGAAAACGCTGGAAGAAAAAAATCCGCAAAACAAACTTAAAGAACGAACGCAAAAATTGACGCAGGAAAATATGCAACTGAGTTTCTTTCAGTTGGACGACCCTGTGCTGGAAAATATCCGCGAAGAGATTTTGAAAACCGACCTCAATACGCTGACTCCCATCGAAGCTTTGATAAAACTCAATCATATTAAAAAGATGATTGGAGGGTAGTGTTATGTTAAGTCTAAAATGTCAAAAACATAAT
>JAITOO010000047.1 GCA_031289875.1 Flavobacteriaceae bacterium | reverse complement strand
ATTCTTTCTTTAAAAACCGCAATTTCTCGATGTTCAATTTTCAAGGTGATGTATAAAAATATCAAAAAGAAAAGATTTCCAACGGCAATTCTCACCACAGGGCTGCTGAAACAGTAATAGGAAACCGCACTTAAAATAGCGCTTCCGCCTATATAAAAGACTAATTTCCGTTGGTTATAGGGAATCGGATATTTGTTTTGCCCCCAAAAATAGGAAATTATCATCATGACAAAGTAAGAAAGGAGCGTCGCCCAAGCACATGCCCAATAACCCAAATCAGTGTATTTTAGTCCGATGTAATTTAGTGCAATCGTGATAATTGCGCCAATGCCTGAAATAATTGCACCGTAACGAGTGTTGTCCGAAAGTTTGTACCAAATGGAAAGATTCAAATAAATCCCCAAAAAAGTGGTGCCGATGAGAAGTAGAGGAACAACCTTAAAGCCGCTCCAATATTGAGGATTGCTGATATATAATTTTCCGAGCCAGTCCAAATTTGCAACTAAAAACAACAAAATGAACGCACTGAAAATAGAAAAATATTTCATCAAATTAGCGTAGGTTTTTCCTGAATCTTTATCGTCTGCATGAGAGAAAAAAAACGGCTCAACGCCCAGCAGATACGCAGTCTTAAACAAAGCGATGAAAACGGCAATCTTATACACTGCGCTGTAAATTCCCATTTGCACTTCGGCAACGCCCGCAGGCAGAAGATATTTAAGAAACTGCCTGTCCATCGTTTCGTTCACGATGCCCGCCAAGCCGGCAATGGTAATCGGCACGGCGTAATCCAGCATTTCTTCCCAAAGGTCGAAATCGAAAACATATTTTCCTTTGGTCATCGTCGGAACCAACGCCAGAAAAGTAACGAGGCTCGCTATCAAATTGGCGGCAAAAGCGTATCCGATACCATAGTCAGAATTGTAAAATCGGGAGAAAAATCCTGCTCCCAATGTGTTGTGATTGATAATATAAGGAATGCCAAAGATAAAAAATACGGTCAAGATGAAAATCAAAACGGAATTGAGAATTTTCAGCAAAGCAAAATGCAGCGCTTTATTCTGAATCCGAAGTTTGGCAAAAGGCACGGCAGCCATCGCATCAGAGGCGAGAATAAATAAAAACCAGACCAAAAAATTAACTTCATCAGGGTGTTTGAAAGCGGTAGCCAGCGGTTTCCTCGCCATAACCCCAAAAAACAGAAAAAAAACCGAAACGATGAAAACCGAAGTTAAAGCAGTGAAATACACGGTATTCTGTCTTTTTTCCTCATCTTTGAACTTCTGAAAATAACGGAAAAACGTAGTTTCCATGCCGTGAGACAGCAAAACGGCAATAATTCCGGCAGCGGAATAAAAATCGGCGTAAATAGAATAGTTGGCAGGACCAAAAGCCCGCACGAGCATCGGGGTGAGGACAAAGGGAAAAACCCTGACCAAAACATTGCTCAGTCCGTAAATAACCGTCTGTCCGAATAATTTTTTATACAACTTTTTTTATTAACCGTTGGAAATTAATCAACAATCAATGAGTACGTTTGCACGTTTAAACATTGCTCTGCTGAAAATTGTTTCTAACTTTTCATTGGCAAATTTAGTAAATTTGATTAGGTTTGCACGAAATCATAACAAAAATGCAAAATTTGCAGAAACCCAAAATCGGAGTAATCGGCAACGGAAGCTGGGCAACCGCTATTGTGAAAATGCTTTGTGAAAATTTAGAAAGCGTAAATTGGTGGGTTAGAACCGAATACACTAAAGGATTTATTGAAAATCAAAGACACAATCCGAAATATTTAACAGGCGTGGAGTTTCATCCCGAAAAAATCCGCCTGACAACGGACATCAACGAACTCGTGAAAAATTCCGACTATATCATTCTGGCTGTGCCGTCGATATATTTGCAAGAAGCCTTAAACGGCTTGACGGAAAATCTCTCCGATAAAATTATTTTCTCCGCCGTGAAGGGAATTATTCCCGAAATCAAGGACGTAGTCGGCGTTTTCTTGCAGGAAAAAATGAAAATCCCGAAGGAAAACATCGGAATCATCACCGGACCAAGCCACGCGGAAGAAGTTGCGATGGAACGGCTTTCGTACCTGACGATCGCTGCGCTGAGCGAAAAAACGGCAAAAAACATGGCAGATTGTTTGGGGTCGAGATACATTAAAACAACGCTTTCCGACGATATTTTCGGAACGGAATATGCTTCGGTACTGAAAAATAT
Organism: Flavobacteriaceae bacterium; assembly: GCA_031289875.1. Classification (GTDB taxonomy): domain Bacteria; phylum Bacteroidota; class Bacteroidia; order Flavobacteriales; family Weeksellaceae; genus Apibacter. Next base: position 4,671 of record JAITOO010000047.1, on the reverse strand, counting down.
CTTTGCCATTGCCAGCGGTATTGCGCGCGGATTGGGCTATGGCGATAATTTTCAGGCGGTACTGATTTCCAATGCAATACGAGAAATGAAACGCTTTTTAGACGTGGTTTTTCCAACTCATCGAGACATTAACAATTCCGCATATTTGGGCGATTTGCTAGTAACGGGTTACTCTTCGTTCAGTCGCAATCGGCTGTTGGGCAATATGATAGGTAAAGGCTACACGGTGCGCTCCGCCATTTTGGAAATGAATATGGTGGCAGAGGGTTATTATGCGGCGCAGAGCATCTACGAAAAAGCAAAAATCGAAAACATCAATATGCCGATAACGAAAATGGTATATCAAATTTTGTATGAAGGAAAAAATCCTGACAAAGAATTAATAAAACTCTGTGTATCATTGAATTAAAATGAAAATCATCTATTTTTTACACGGCTATCAATCGACGGGAAACAAAGCCCGAAGCCTGATGAAATTTTACGAAAAAAACTCAGAAATAACGCCTGTTTGCTGGGATTGGGACGAACATTTGGATATTCCTAAATTTCTGAAAGAAAAAGCACAGGAAATCAAAAAATCAAAACTATCCGGCGAGGTCATCCTCATGGCAGACAGCATGGGCGGAAACTTGGCGTGGACGCTTATCAATCATTTTCCTGATTTACAGTACGTTTTGGTAAATCCTGCGTTCTGTGCCGAGCAGATTTTAGACCAAAACCAAATTTTGCCTGAAATGCGAGAAAAAATTTTCACCGCCACGGCAGAAAATATCAAAAACCGAAACGGAAGATTAGTCATCTCTCTCTTCGATAAAACGCTGGATTCTACTTATTATCAACAAATTTTTGGTGAAGATTTGCCTGTGCTGAAAGTTCCTGAAGAACACAATATTCCGAATTTTTTCGATTACATGCCCGAAATTCATAAGTTGATTTTAAACGCTTTTGAATGTGCAAAAAATAAAAAATTGTAGATTTGTAAAATATTTAACATAAAAGGTTTATGAATATAGCAGTACTCATACCATGTTTTAATGAAGAATTCACAGTAAAAAAAGTAGTTTCGGATTTTAAAAGAGAAATTCCTGAGGCGAAAATATATGTTTACGATAACAATTCTACGGACAATACATATCAAGAAGCAAAAAATGCAGGTGCGATAGTAAAAAAAGAATTTAAGCAGGGAAAGGCAAACGTAGCGCTGAAAATGTTTAGGGAAATTGATGCAGATTATTATGTGATGATTGACGGAGACGACACCTATCCTGCTGAGTATGTAATGGACATGATTCGTCTGGCAGAAGAGAAAAATGCAGATATGGTGGTCGGAGACAGGCTTTCCAATACTTCATACAAAAACGAAAATACGAGAAACTTCCACAACTTTGGAAATAATTTGGTAAAAAGGCTGATTAACCATTTTTTTCAGGCAAATATTAAAGATGTTTTAACAGGATACAGAGTATTCAGTAAACGTTTTGTCAAAAATTATGTTTCTACTATAAAAGGGTTTGAGTTGGAAATAGATTTGACTTTGTATTGTTTGAATTACAACTTCAACATTGAACAAATTCCTATAAACTATAGAAACAGACCCGACGGAAGCACTTCAAAATTAAACACTTTTAGCGACGGATATAAAGTAATTAAATTGTTTTTTAATATGTACAGGCTCTACAAACCGCTTAATTTTTTCAGTTTTTTATCTTCCATACTTTTTGTGACAGGAATTGTTTTGGGAATTTTTCCCATAAGAGAATATTTATATAACGCCGATCATTACGTGCATAAAGTTCCGACGGCAATTATGGCAATTTCTTTGATAATCATTTCCTTTTTACTGTTTTGCTGTGGACTGATTTTAGATAACTTGGCAAAGATTGATATTAGGATTTTTAAACAAAACTTGTTACGTTATGACAATGAAAACACTAAACACTAAAAACCATCTACTTTTATTGTTGTTGTTTTTTGCATTTTCTGCTTCTTTTTATTGTTTTTTTTGGTCAGAATATACATACTTTGATGACGGCTCAGAATCGCTGGTTATTGGAAGACTTTTAGAATCCGAGAAAACAGGCATTCTTTCATATGGAGGCTTTACAGGCAGGTTGGTACCGGATGATAGCCCTGCATTTTTAGAATCGAACAATTCTATTAACCAATATCAATTATTTTTAAACGACAAAAAATCATTTTCTGACTACCGATATATCACCTATAATTCTCAAAGCGGGGGACAGGCTTTGCTTTACTCTTCTATTGATAAAATCTCTCCTTTCTCCAATGAGATTAATTTAAATATTTTCAGAGGAATCAATGCAATTCTTTCAGCTTTTGTTTTTTTACTGTTTTTAAGCTGGTGTTCCCGAAATTATTCTTTCTTCAATACTTTTCTTACAGGTCTGTTATTATTTCTGTCCCCATGGATTGCAACATTTGCACATAATTTATGGTGGGCGCTTTGGGCGTTTTATCTTCCTTTTCTGTGTATGTTGCTGCTGCTGGAAAGACGGCATTCGGGGAAAGCCGTTTCTCAAAACAAAATATTTTTACTACTTTACGCAAGCATGTTTTTTAAATGTATTTTTAACGGAATGGAATACATAACCACCACTTTAACAGCAGTTTTTGTTCCGATTGTGTATTATTTCGTTTTGGAAAAAAAATCATTCAAAGACTTTTTTGTCTTTTCATTAAAGGCAGGTATGATTTCCATTTTGGCAGTGTTTTCTGAAATACTGATTATTATTTTGCAATTGAAAGTATTAAAAGGAACTTTCAAAGCAGGTTTAGACCATATCATTATTTCCTATAACAAGAGGACTTCCGATGTTGTGATAAATGATTGGACATCTTCAATTTCCAATAACGAATATATCCAACTGATAATTAAATATTTAGCAGGAGATGCCTTTTCTTGGTCAGAACAAAAGATTCGTTTCTGCTACATTATTTTCTTGGTTTTTCTGAGCAGTATAGTACTTTTATTTTTGAAAAACAAAAAGAGAGAAACATATAAACCACTGGTTTTTAGTACTATATTTTCCGTTTTTACTGCCTTGTCTTGGATACTTATTTTCAAACAGCATTCTTTCATTCACACGCATCTGAATTTTATTGTCTGGTATATGCCGTTTTTATTATTTGGTTTTCTAAGCATAAGTGTATGTATAAGTACCTTAGGTGAAAAAATATTAACTATTTTTAAAAACAAGCAATGAACAAATACCTCATCGTCGGATTGGGAAATATCGGGGCGGAATATGAAAACACGCGCCACAACATTGGTTTTCTAATTGCTGACCGCTTGGGGGAAAAACTCTCGGCAAACTTCAAATCTTCAAATTTCGGACAACTTTGCGAAACCTCCTATAAAGGACGCAAAACATTGATTATCAAACCGGATACTTATATGAATTTGAGCGGAAATGCCGTAAATTTCTGGATAAATAAGGAAAATATCAAATTGAAAAATATTCTCATTCTCTGCGATGATTTGAGCCTGCCTTTCGGGACACTGCGAATGAAATCGAAAGGAAGCAGCGCAGGGCATAACGGACTGAAAAGCATTGAAATTAGTTTGCAGACTCAGCAGTATCCGCGCCTGCGTTTTGGCATCGGAAATGATTTTATTAAAGGACAACAGATTGATTATGTGATGGATACGTGGCGCGAAGAAGAGCAACTGATATTGAAAGAAAGAGTCGATTTTTCTGCCGAAGCCGTGAAATCTTTTATTTTTGCAGGAATCAATAACACGATGAACGAATTTAATGGGAAATAATTCAAATTTTAATTGTTAATTATATGGAAATCAATATAGAACCTACTTGGAAGGAAATTTTACAAACCGAATTTGAACAGCCGTATTTTCATTTTTTGGTCAATTTCGTCAAAGATGAGTACGCAAAAAACACCTGTTTCCCGAAGGGGAAAAACATTTTCAAAGCCTTTGAACTCACGCCTTTTGACAAGATTAAAGTTGTTCTGCTCGGACAAGACCCCTATCACGGAGTTGGGCAGGCAATGGGCTTGTGTTTCTCTGTGCCTGAGGGAGTTGCCTATCCTCCGTCGCTAAACAATATCATCAAGGAACTGAAAGACGATACCGGCAGAGATTTGAGCTCAGGAGATTTGAGTTTTTGGGCGAAGCAGGGCGTTTTCCTGCTCAATGCCACGCTGACCGTCCGCGCACACGAGGCGGGTTCTCACCAAAATCGAGGCTGGGAAACCTTTACCGATGCGGTTATTAAAAAAATTTCAGATGAAAAGGAAAACGTTGTTTTCATTTTGTGGGGAAACTATGCCCAGCAGAAAGAAAAAATCATCAATACGAGCAAACATTTCATTATCAAGTCGGTACATCCGTCGCCATTGTCTGCGCATCGAGGATTTTTTGGTTCGAAACCATTCAGTAAAACCAATAATTTTTTAATTCCCAAAGGAATAGAACCGATACACTGGGGAAATTGAATCCGAAAAAAATAAGGTGCAGTTATGAAAATCAGTCCTTATCAGGACAGCGGTTTTTTTAACTTGATTTTAAGACTCATTCCTTTTAAAAATCAGTCTTTTCAATCGAGAGATTAATGAATTGTCATAATCCTCGTCTTCCTCGAAATATCCGTATCCGTATCCGTATCCGTATCCGTATCCGTATCCGTATCC
>JAITOO010000186.1 GCA_031289875.1 Flavobacteriaceae bacterium | reverse complement strand
AGCACTACAAACCACTTTTTTTTAAAATCAAGTTTTGAAAATAAGACGGTTACGGATTTTTGACCTCGAAAATAACTGATTTTTGGGCTAAATTTCTTTGAAATTTGTCGATTTTTTTTTGATTTTTTGGGATGGGGCTGCAATGTGGGTTAACCAAAAGGGCTAAAAAAACTGAAATTCGGATTTTTTAACTAATTTTGTGGTCGATAATTTTTAAAATAATGAAAAAAGTTTTTTATTCATTTTTTATTCTCTGTTTTACCGTTCAAATACAGGCTCAAAAAACAACCGTAATTCCCTCCACTATTGTAGGCGGCAACGCTGCTGTGGCGTATTGTGAAAACTGGTTGCCGTTTCAAAATCCAGCCGCTTTGGGTAATGTGCAAAAGATTGGTTTTGCATTGATTTATGAAAACAGATACATCACAAAAGAACTTGCAAATAAGGTTTTAAATGTGTGGTTTCCAACTAAATATATAAACGTTGGCGGCTCATTTTCGCACTTTGGCTACTCCGAGTATAACGAAATGATTACGGCTTTGACTTTTGCCAGAAAATTTTCCGAAAAGTTTTCTCTGGGATTAGAGTTTGATTACTACACGGTATATCTCTCTGCATCAAAGCATTATAAAGGGGCTTTTACCACTCAAATTGGGGCATCGGTTGCAATTACGGACGAATTTAGTCTTGCTTTTAACGCTTTCAATCCTGTTTTTTCAAAAATCAAAACCGAATATGCCGAGCAGCCTTTGCCAACTGTGTTTTCGATAGGTTCGCTCTACCGAATCAAAGGCACTGTGGACTGGCTTGTGCAGTTTGACAAGGAAATTGCCACTCCTCTGCGGTGGGCGACGGGATTTGAGTATGCCATCAATGAAAAACAGTTTGTGATACGGCTTGGAGCCTATGGCTACGACTCGTTTGTGCCGACCTTTGGGGCAGGAATTAGGGTCGCTGACTTTAAATTTGACATAAATGCAGACTATAACTCAGTACTCGGCTTTTCGCTGATTGGACGGCTGGCGTATGAATTTTAATAATGGGAACTGAAAATTGAAAACTCGAAGTCTAACAAACAATGCGTAAATATCTGACTACCATATTTTTATCACTGTCCGTTTTTTGTTTCTCGCAAGAGGAGCAATCGATTGACAGAATTGTTGAGCGAATTTTCGACTACATTTCTGATGAAACCGAGTCCGCACCCGATTTTGACTTGCTCTATGACAATCTGACGGAGTTTTATGCTCAAAAAATCAACCTCAACCAAACTTCAAAAGAAGAACTTGAAAAATTGATGTTTTTATCTGATATTCAAATAGAAAATATTTTAGTTTACCTGTATTTTAATAAGGGAATGAAGTCAATTTACGAACTGCAACTTGTGGAAGGAATTGATTATTTTACGATAGACTTCCTTTTGCCTTTTGTTACTGTGCAACCAACAGAAACTCAAACAAATAAGTGGAATTTTAAGCAACTTTCCAACAAAGGCAAACACGAACTGCTTTTCCGCACAGACGGCACTTTGGAAAAGAAAAAGGGTTATTTTCAAAACCAACAAAATCCTAATCATCAATATCTTGGCAGTCCTTTTTATGAAATTCTAAGATACAGTTTTAAGACACAGAACAGAATTCAGTTAGGATTTGTGGCGGAAAAAGATGCAGGAGAGCAGTTTTGGGGCAAATATAACAAGGGATTTGACTCGTATTCGGCTTATATTCAATTGGATAAACTTTGGAAATTCAATCGCATCGTTGTGGGAGACTTTCGGGCAACTTTTGGGCAAGGACTAATTGTGAATGGAGCTTTCAGTGCAGGCAAATCGTCGTATGTGTTGAAAGTGACGCCCCAAAGCAGCGGACTTGTGCGAAAAGCCTCTACAGATGAGTACAATTTTTTTAGGGGAGCAGGTGCTTCTGCCAAGTTAGGAAACTTCACTCTCACAGCATTTTACTCTTTTAGAAAACTCGATGCGGACACCACAGGAGGCAGTTTTTCTTCATTCAAAGTTGATGGACTGTTCAGGCAAATGTCGGATTGGGATAAGCGTAAAGATATTAATATGCGGGTAGTTGCAGCAAATTTGAGTTACAGGCATCAGCAATTCAAGATAGGTACAACTTTTTACCAGTCATGGCTCAGTGTGCCTCTAATTCCCTCTGATGTGCCTTACAAGATGTTTGCGTTCTCAGGAACAAATCAAAGGGCAGGCTCTGTGGATTACTATTTTAAGGTGAATAAATTTACTTTTTTCGGTGAAACTGCTTTGAGCAGTCAAAAAGCGGGGGCAACGCTCAACGGCGTTATGATTGCTCCTGTTTCAACACTGAACCTTGTTGTGCTTCAACGCTATTTCAGTCCGAAGTATGATTTGTTTTTTGCCAAAGCGTTCGGCAAAGCAAGTAGAGTGAGCAACGAAAGCGGAATTTATCTCGGTGCTGAAATTTTTCCAATAAAACGCTGGAAAATAGTTGCTTATGGCGACATATATAAGTTTCCATGGCTGCAATACGGAAGTAGAAATCCCACTCAGGGTTTCGACGGACTTGTGCAAACTGATTTTATTATGACCAGAAATGCTGAGATGTATTTGAGAGGAAAATATTCAAATGCTGAGGAAAACTACACTGATATTCAATATCCAATCTATCAAATAGGAAATTTGAAAAAAGCATCTTTGCGGTATAATCTGAATTTTAAAATCTCAAAATTCTCGTTTAGAACGCTGATTGAGGGCAATTTTGCACAGGCACCGCAACAAACCACAACAAAAGGCTTTGCGATGCTTCAAGATGTGGCTTACAATGCCAACTGGCACGACTTGACAGTTACATTGCATTACCTCTTTTTTGATGCCGGAGAGTACAACAACCGCTTCTACTTTTTGGAACGGGACGTGCCCTATTCAATGACTACGCCTGTGTTTTACGGTGTAGGAAACCGCTATTGCATTAATGTTAAATTTGACATTATCAACAACTTGGCTCTCTATTTAAGATTTGCTCAAACTATTTATGCAGACAATCGTACCGAAGTAGGCACTGCACTCGAAGCTGTCAACGGGCATATCAAGAGCGACTTTAAAGTTATGATTAAGTGGAATTTTCGAAATAAATACAGGAAATAATAATGCCATTCGTCCAACAAATTGAAGATTTAATTCAATTGTGAGTTGAAAATTGCGGATTACGAAAAGACAGATATGTATTTTGATTTGGCAACATCCAAATTTATTTACTCGTTAATTACATTCAATTAAATATTTTTTTATACATTTGCATTTTGTAATAATTAATCATTTGAGTAGAGTGAAAAAAGTATTTTTCTCTGATAATGATTTTGTGGAAAGGCTTGCAAAAGCAACAAAGCGGCAAATGTGGTTTTATTGACAAAAACGACAAAGAAAGTAAAAATCAATAATAAGAAAAAAAATTGTTGTATTAAGTTTTTTATTTATAAATTTGCCAAGCGAAATGAGAAACGAGGCAAATTGTTTCAGATAGTCTTTTCTTTATTATAATTATCTAACTGTCAGCGTATTGTATAGAAATTTTAAGAATATATCATTTTCATTGGATAAAAAAAAACAAAATAGTTTATTGATTTTATGACAAAAAGGTCGGTTTTAACCGAAGAATTGAAAACGAAATTTGGCTTCGACAAATTTAAAGGCAACCAGGAGGCTATAATAAACAATGTCCTTGAAGGTAGAGATACGTTTGTGCTTATGCCAACCGGTGGAGGCAAGTCGCTGTGTTATCAACTCCCCGCCCAACTGATGGACGGAGTATCCGTTGTGATTTCACCTCTCATTGCGCTGATGAAAAATCAGGTCGATGCAATGCGTCTGTTTTGTGATGAGACAGGCGTTGCACATTTTCTCAATTCGTCCCTGTCAAAACAGCAAATCGAAGGTGTGAAAAATGATATTGTTAAGGGAAAAACAAAGTTGGTTTATGTATCGCCCGAAGCCCTGAACAAAGAGGAGAATATAGATTTTTTCAGAAAGGTAAAAATTGCTCTGTATGCCATTGACGAAGCACACTGTATCTCGGAATGGGGACACGATTTTCGTCCAGATTATCGGCGAATAAGGAAAAGCATCAAGAAAATAGGCAATGCGCCTGTGATGGCTCTAACTGCCACCGCTACGCCGAAAGTGCTTTATGACATACTCAAAACCATGGAAATGCAAAAAGCAAAGGTGTTTAAATCCTCTTTCAACCGCCCGAACCTCTATTATGAAGTTCGCTCGAAAAACAAAGATGTTGATAAGGAGATAATTAGATACATCAGGCTGCATCGTGGCAAATCGGGTATTATCTATTGTTTGAGCAGAAAAATGGTAACCAATTTGGCAGAAACACTCAATTTGAACGGAATTTCTGCCCTGCCATACCACGCAGGAATGGATTCTGAAGTCAGAACGGCGAATCAGGACAGTTTTTTGATGGAAAAAGTTGATGTAATTGTTGCCACTATCGCCTTTGGAATGGGGATAGACAAACCCGATGTGCGATTTGTAATCCATTACTGCATACCCAAAAGTCTTGAAGGCTACTATCAGGAAACAGGCAGAGCCGGCAGAGATGGAGGCAAAGGAGAGTGTATCCTGTTTTATAATAAAAAAGATTTACGTAAATTAGAAAAATTTATTCAGCAAAAGCCAATATCAGAGCAAGATATAAATCGACAGTTACTTGATGAAACAGCATCTTATGCTTTAAGTTCAATCTGTCGCAGAAAATTACTGATGCACTATTTTGGCGAAAAATATTTAGAAAATAATTGTTGTAGTTGTGATAATTGTTTACATCCGAAAGTTATGATTGATGCAAAAGATTTGTTATGTACTGTTTTAGAAACTATTGAAGCAGTTAATGAAGAATTTAAAGCCGAGTTAATAGCAGATATTCTTGTGGGAAAGGACAATGTCGAAACCGATGCCTATCGCCTGAAAGAACTCGAAATGTATAACTCGGTAAGCGGCGATGAAGTAGAATTGCTGCATCCTGTTATTCGTCAAGCGTTGGTTGATGAGTACATTACAAAGGAAATTGAGAATTACGGCATCCTGAAACTAACCAAAAAGGGAAGAGAGTTTTTGAAAACACCGACTCCTTTTATGGTTAAAAAAGATGCCGATTTCAGTGAAGATGACAACGACACTCTACCAAGTATGATTGCTTCGAGTGCTGCCGATGCCACACTTTTTGCCATTCTCAAAGATATTAGAAAAAAGTTGGCAAAAAAACTTGGTTATCCGCCATTTGCCATTTTTCAAGACCCATCGTTGGAGGCTATGTCCACAACTTACCCTGTTACGTTGGACGAGTTGCAGAACATTCCCGGTGTGGGAACAAGAAAATCTAGAAATTTCGGCAAAGAGTTTATTCATGTCATCGCCCAATATGTGAGGGAAAATGAGATTATCCGTCCTGAAGATTTGAGGGTGAAAACGGTTGCCAACAAATCAAAACTCAAAGTGGAAATTATTCAGGCAATCGACCGCAAGGTTGCGTTGGACGAATTGGCTATACTGAAAGGTATAGAATTCATCGAATTGCTTGACGAAGTCGATGCTATCGTATTTTCAGGCACAAAAATCAATATTGACTATTTCCTGCGCGAAGTTATGGACGAAGACCAAATGCAGGAAATTTTTGATTATTTCAAAAATCATGCAGAAACAGACGATATTTCTGCCGCCATCAGCTATCTGGGCGAAGACGAATTTACATTGGAAGAGGTTCGTCTTGCAAGAATTAAATTCTTGTCGGAAATCGGAAATTGATTTTTTTGAAAAAATAGATTAGTTAATTAGTATCAGGTTAATAACAATAAAAATAAAAAAAAATGGAAAACGAAATTAAAGCTCCTTCTGCCGAAAAAATTAAAGCGTTGCAGTTGGCGATGGACAAAATAGAGAAAGACCACGGCAAGGGTACGATAATGAAACTTGGCGCGCAAAACATAGTGGATATCAATATAATTCCTACAGGTTCAATTGGTTTAAATGCTGCTCTGGGCGTTGGAGGATACCCAAGAGGCAGGGTAATAGAGATTTACGGACCTGAATCAAGTGGCAAAACTACACTCGCCATTCACGCTATCGCTCAGGCACAAAAGGCAGGCGGAATAGCCGCAATTATAGACGCAGAGCACGCCTTTGACAGATTTTACGCCAAGTCGCTCGGCGTTGATGTGGATAATTTGCTGATTTCTCAACCCGATTCGGGCGAACAGGCTTTGGAGATTGTTGATCAACTTATCCGTTCTTCTGCGCTGGACATTGTGGTGATAGACTCCGTTGCCGCCCTCACTCCCAAAGCCGAACTCGAAGGCGATATGGGCGAAAACAAAATCGGTTTGCAGGCAAGACTTATGTCGCAGGCTCTTAGAAAACTGACTGCAAGCATCAGTAAAACCAACACTACTTGCGTATTTATCAATCAGATGCGTGAGAAAATTGGTGTTATGTTCGGCTCACCCGAAACCACAACAGGCGGTAACGCTCTCAAATTCTACGCTTCGGTACGTTTGGACATTCGCAGGATTGGAGCTATCAAGGAGGGCGACAACACTATAGGCAATCAAACTCGTGTAAAGGTGGTAAAAAACAAGGTTGCGCCGCCGTTCCGCAAAGCCGAATTTGATATTATGTTCGGGCATGGCATATCCTTTTCGGGCGAATTGATTGACTTGGGTGTGGAATACGGCATTGTGAAGAAAAGTGGCTCGTGGTTCAGTTATGGCGATGCCAAACTCGCGCAGGGACGGGACGCATCCAAGACAGTTGTTGAAGACAATCCCGAACTTGCCGCTGAAATTGAAGGAAAAATTATGACCGCTATGAAAGAACAGAAGTAGCGGACAGTGCCAAAAGCAGTTATCTTTTGGGGCTTGTCGATAAAATCATTGCACCTGTTGCCAATGTGGAGGTAAAAATCGTTAGTTTTAAATAATTTTCGTAACTTTGTAATCTTAATCTTTAATTCATAGTTACTTATGATTAACAAACTGATATTAGGCGACAACCTCGAAATACTCAAAACAATCGAGAGCGAAACGGTAGATTTAATCTATCTCGACCCGCCGTTTTTCAGCAACCGCAACTACGAAGTGATATGGGGCGACGAGGGCGAAGTGCGCAGCTTCCAAGACCGATGGAGTGGCGGCATTGACCATTACATTGCATGGCTTAAAGAACGTGTAGTTGAAATGCACCGCGTGCTGAAACCTACAGGTAGTATCTTTTTGCATTGCGATTGGCACGCTAATGCAGAAATAAAAGTGGATATTCTAAATAAATTATTCGGGCGAAATAATTTCAGGAATGAAATTATTTGGAAACGGACAAATACGCCGAAAGGGTCGCAGTTTGAAAACAAACAGTTCGGTATTGCCACCGATAGCATTTTCTTTTACGCGAAAACCGACCGTTATTTTTTTGACGATAAGGTGATACGCACTAAAATAACAGAAGACCTTGTTGCGGAAAAATATCCGAAGGAGGATGAGAAAGGGCGATATTATGAATATCCGATTTTGCGCTCGTCATCAAAAGGGAAGCGTCCTAATTTAGTGTACGAATACAATGGCTTTACACCACCTTCTTATGGCTGGGTTGTCAACAAGAAAAAATTAGAGGAGATAGATAGTCGCGGCGATTTGGGGTGGAGAAGCAATGGACAACCCTTTCGAAAATTCAGACCAGATGAAGACCCCGGAATTATAATCAACAACTATTGGGACGATATTTTGCGCATACAGTCTAATTCAAAAGAAGCAATCGGCTACCCCACCCAAAAACCCGAAGCATTGCTCGAACGCATCATCAGATGCGCTTCCAACGAAGGCGATACCATTCTTGACCCCTTTGTGGGCGGCGGAACTACTGTTGCCGTAGCGGATAAACTGAACAGGAAATGGATAGGAATCGACCAGTCGGT
>JAITOO010000174.1 GCA_031289875.1 Flavobacteriaceae bacterium | reverse complement strand
GCCGATTTTCAATTCGCAGGCAAAAAATCTCTTTTTTCTGTCGGTTTTTTCACGGCAAATCGCTACCTTTGCCTAAAAAGTATTAAAAAAATAAACTTATCATTATGAGTGTTATAGCACAAGTACATGCAAGACAAATTTTGGATTCAAGAGGAAATCCAACAGTTGAAGTAGATGTAATTACCGAATTTGGAACTTTGGGAAGAGCCGCCGTTCCGTCAGGAGCTTCTACCGGCGAATATGAAGCAGTAGAATTAAGAGACGGAGAAAAAGAATATCAAGGAAAAGGCGTACTGAAAGCCGTACAAAACGTAAACGAAGCCATCGCTCCGGAGTTGTTGGGCTTAGAAGTCTTTGAACAGGCTTTAATTGACAAAATCATGATTGAACTCGACGGCACTCCAAACAAAGGAAAACTCGGAGCTAACGCCATTCTTGGAGTTTCACTGGCAGTTGCCCAGGCGGCTGCACGCGAACTCGGACTACCTTTGTACCGCTACGTCGGCGGCGTGAACGGCAAAACGCTGCCTGTTCCGATGATGAACATCGTCAATGCAGGAGCGCATTCTGATGCTCCGATTGCCTTTCAGGAATTTATGGTTATGCCGGTCGTAGCAGATTCTTACACAACGGCAATCAGAATGGGAGCTGAAATTTTCCATTCCTTGAAAAAAGTGCTGCACGACAGAGGATTAAGCACTGCCGTAGGCGACGAAGGAGGATTTGCGCCTACTTTCAACGGTGTGGAAGACGCTATCGAAACCATTTTGAAAGCCATCGAAAAAGCAGGCTACAAACCGGGCGTAGAAGTGATGTTAGCCTTAGACTGCGCATCGTCAGAGTTTTACAAAGACGGAAAATACGATTACAAAATCTTTGAAGGAGAAACAGGCAAAGTAAGAACCGGCGAAGAACAGGCTGAATATCTAAAAGAACTGACCGAAAAATATCCAATCATTTCTATCGAAGATGGAATGGACCAAAACGACTGGGCAGGCTGGAAACTCTTGACCGAAAAAATCGGGAAGAAAGTGCAACTCGTCGGAGACGACTTGTTTGTAACCAATGTGAAACGCTTGGCAGACGGAATTGAACAAGGCGTTGGAAACTCCATTTTGATTAAAGTGAACCAAATCGGCTCGCTGACTGAAACGATTGATGCCGTTCAAATGGCGCAAAACGCAGGCTACACCGCTGTGATGTCTCACCGCTCAGGCGAAACCGAAGACAACACCATCGCCGACTTGGCGGTAGCATTGAACTGCGGTCAAATCAAGACGGGGTCTGCTTCTCGTTCAGACCGTATGGCTAAGTACAACCAGTTGTTGAGAATTGAAGAAAGTTTGGACGAAATCGCCGTTTATCCTCAATTTGAAGCATTTAAGGTTAAAAGATAATCATTTTTTTAAGGTTTTAATTATTTTAAATGAAGCAGGCAGATTTTTTCCGCCTGCTTTTTTGATGATAAAAATCATACAACTTTTCAAAATTTTTCTTCTTGCCTTAATTTTTTATCGTTTTTTAATTATAATTTTCAAGTAAAAAATCAGAAAAAAACTTTGTTTTTCACTTAATTCTTATTTGAATTACAAAAAATACAAAACATAAAGCATTGGTATTAAATAAATTATATAAGTTTAATTTGAGAATAAAAAAAATTATATACAAAATATTTTTTATAATCACCTAAACTTTTTATATTTAAGAAATTTTTTTAACAAAAAAAATGTAGATATATGTCAGATTCAGTCAAATTATATTATCAAGGAAAAGAATACGAGTTTCCTGTCGTAGAAAGCACCATCGGCGACAAAGGCATTGACATTTCAAAACTGCGCAGCGAAACGGGGCTCATCACCTTAGATGTCGGGTTCAAAAACACCGGCGCAACCAAGAGCAAGATTTCTTATTTGGACGGAGACTTGGGACAACTCTATTACAGAGGTTATCCGATTGAACAGATTGCAGAAAAATCCACTTTTGTGGAAGTGATGTACCTCCTGCTGGAAGGCGAACTTCCCACGCAGGCACAGTTGGACGAGTTCAAGCATAACATGAACAAATACAGTCTGGTAAGCGAAGAAATGAAACACCTTTTGAAAGGATTTCCACGTTCCGCCCATCCGATGGGCGTACTGTCTTCCCTGACCAGCGCGCTGACAGCATTCAATCCGCACGCAGTAAACGTCAAATCTGAAGAAGACGTGCGCCGCGCGGCAACTCTGCTGCTTGCAAAATTCCCCGTGCTTTGCGCATGGACATACCGACTGAAACTCGGCTTGCCGCTCAACTATTCCGACAATAGGTTAGATTACGTTCACAATTTTTATCAGATGATGTTCCGCTTTCCGACCGAAGATTTCCACATGGACGAAGTCGTAGTCGATGCGTTGGACAAACTGCTAATTCTCCACGCAGACCACGAACAGAACTGCTCCGCTTCCACAGTAAAGATGGTAGGTTCCGCACATTCAGGCTTGTTTGCTTCGGTTTCTGCGGGCGTTTCCGCTTTGTGGGGACCTCTGCACGGAGGGGCAAATCAGGCAGTTATCGAAATGCTGGAAATGATTCGAAAAGACGGTGGCGATTTGCAGAAATGGATTGACAAAGCCAAAAATAAAAACGACGATTTCCGTCTGATGGGCTTCGGACACAGAGTTTACCGAAATTTCGACCCCCGTGCGCGGGTTATCAAAAAAGTCTGCGACGATGTGTTCAACAAACTCGGAATCCACGATGAAGAGCTGGATTTAGCCAAAAAACTGGAAGAAGTTGCCCTTCATGACGATTATTTTATCGAAAAGAAACTATATCCTAATGTGGATTTTTATTCAGGACTGATTTACAAGGCATTAGGAATCCCGACCGAAATGTTTACGGTAATGTTTGCTTTGGGTCGTTTGCCCGGCTGGATTGCTCAATGGAAGGAAATGCGCTTGAACAACGAGCCCATCAACCGACCAAGACAAGTATATATCGGATCGCCGAAAAGAGATTACGCTCCTATCAAGGACAGAAAATAAAAGAAATAATTCTTTTTCATGGTTTTAGGAAATCCCTGCTTTTCTTTATGCGGGGATTTTATTTATTGACATAAATTTCATACTTTTATGCTCAGTTTTCAGAGAAATGAGAGAAAATTTTTTACACCACATTTGGCAGTTTAAGAAGTTCAGCCTGCATTCGTTAAAGTCTGTGAACGGCGAAAAAATTGAAATTTTGAACACAGGAAATCCCAATTTTGATGCGGGTCCCGATTTTAGTTTTTGCAAAATCTGTATTGACGGAATCCTTTGGACGGGGAACGTCGAAATTCACATAAAATCTTCTGATTGGGAAAAACACAATCACTCGGAAAATTCTAATTATCAGAACATTATATTGCATGTCGTTTATGAATACGATAAGGAAATTCTTTTGTTGAAACAAAAAAATATTCCAACTTTGGAATTGAAAAATTATATTTCGGAAGAAATTATAAATCATTATCAATCTATAAGTTGCAATCATTTTCGATTTATTCCCTGTGAGAATTTGTTTTCTTCATATTATCAAAAAGATATGCCGGGTTTTGCAGAAAAACTGTATTTGGAAAAGTTAGAAGCTAAATGCGAAAAAATTATGGAGCTAAATCGCAGATTAAAAGGCGATTGGGAATCAGTTTTGGCTTGCACGCTGGCATATTCTTTCGGATTGAAAATCAATGCGGAAATATTTGAGCAGCTGTTACTTAACCTTGATTATAAAATAATTCGGAAAATTTCTCAAAATCCGTTTTCGACAGAAGCCTTGTTTTTTGGACAATGCGATTTACTTGTTGAAAATCAACAAGATGAATATTGCTCTCGGCTTTTTAAAGAATATGAATATTTGAAATCAAAATTCAATTTAGAGCCTTTCATATTGAAACCTAAATTTTTACGCCTTCGCCCCGCCAATTTCCCGACTTTGCGTTTATCCCAGTTCGCCCATTTGTTGTCTTTGTATCAAAATTTGTTTTCTTACATCATCGGCGTGAAGAAATTAAAGGATTATGAGCTTCTTTTAGAGGAAGTTCAGGCTTCCGAGTATTGGGAAAATCATTATGTTTTCGGAAAAATCAATCAAAAAAAATCTAAAAAAAAACTTTCTTCTTCTCAAAAAAACTTGCTCATTTTGAATACCTTTCTTCCCGTAAAATTCGCTTACGCTCAGAGCATTGGCAAATCTATGGATGAAGAAATTATTGAAATCATCAGCCAAATTCCGCCTGAAAAAAATTCCGTCATCGAATCATTTAAAGATTTAAGCGTAAAGTTTTGCTCAGCGTTGGATTCGCAGGCGTTCCTGCATCTTTACAAAAATTACTGCGCAGAAAAACGATGCTTGCAATGCCCGATTGGATATAAAATTGTGCATGAATAATCAAATTTGTACTTTCTTTATACCATCAACCCTTTGTCTCTCTATGTTTTACGCTGGTTTAATTCATCGCGTAGTTTGACAGCGGTTTCGTAATCTTCGTTTTCAAGGGCTTTTTTCATCAAGTCATTGATTTCCTTGTCGGTAAGATGAGAGTAGGCTTCTTCCTTGCTTTCTCTTTTTAATTGATTTTCAATGTTTTCGATAGCTGTTTCAAAAGAGGTTGTTTCCACATTGCTTTCTTTCATTTCCATATAAATTCCCGCTTTTTCAATGACTTCCTTCGTGGCATAAATCGGAGCGTCAAAACGGATGGCTAAGGCAACGGCATCGGAAGTGCGGGAGTCTATTTCTTTTTCTTCCTCAGTTTCAGTATTTTGGAATAGAATATTGGAGTAAAACACACCATCTATCAATTTATGAATGAAAACCGCCTTAACGGTAATGTGAAAACTTTTGGCAAAAGTGGCAAACAACTCGTGCGTAATCGGGCGGGGCGGGCGGATGTCCTTTTCCAGCGCCAGCGCAATAGACTGAGCTTCAACGCTTCCGATGATAATCGGGATTTTCCGGTTACCGAAACCTTCTTCCAAAATCAAGGCGTAGGCTCCTGTCTGGGTCTGGCTGTATGAAATTCCTCTGATGTTGAGCCGAATCAAGTTCATAAGAAAATCTGAAAAAATTTGATTGCAAGTTACAATTTTTTTTATTAAAATTGATAAAATTGGAAAATAATGGAAAATCAGTACTTTCAATTAGTAAATGTGAATTTTAGAGCCATCACAAAATCATTCTTTTTGCAATTTATTTTTATGATTTTCGATGCGG
>JAITOO010000097.1 GCA_031289875.1 Flavobacteriaceae bacterium | reverse complement strand
GCGACCCTGTTTACGCTTTTAGTATTTCCGATATTCTGCCACTTGTTTTATTCGGGCAGACTCAGGAAATTGCAGAAAAGAAAAGACAAAAAGACGGAGGAAAAGATTTTTGATTGATGGGAAACAAAAGAATTTTCAGAAAACTTGAACTTCTGCTTTTCGCTTGATTTTATAAGGGTTTCAGAGCGTTTTTCGGTAAAGACATTGGGTGGAAATTTTACAATTCCATTATTTTTTTCGTTATGGTATAATATTTTTTCATATTTTTGTTAATTGATTACTTTAATCAAAATTTATATTATGAATACTGAATTGGACAACCTGCACACCAATGATGCAGAAGGAAATGAAAATAAGGAGTTGAACAAACAAACGGAACTCTCTGAAAATGAAGTCAATGAAACAATTTCTGATTCTCAGGAAAATTCTCCTGATGAAAAAGTTAATTCGGAATTGAAAAATCAAGCGGAAATCACTGAAAATCAAGCTGCTGAAGCCGTTTCAGAAGTTCAGGAAAATTCTCCTGTTGAAGAACTCGAAACGAAAACAGAAATTCCAGAGGAAACGTCTGACAGCAAACCTGCTGAAGCCGTTTCAGAATCGCAAGAAAATTCTCCTGTTGAAGAACTCGAAACGAAAACAGAAATTCCGGAAGAAAAAACGTCTGACAACAAACCTGCTGAAGCCGTTTCAGAATCGCAAGAAAATTCTCCTGTTGAAGAACTCGAAACGAAAACAGAAATTCCAGAAGAAACGTCTGACAGCAAACCTGCTGAAACTGTTTCAGAACCGCAGGAAAATGCGCCTATCAACGAACTCGACTCAGAAAAAACGGATTCCAAGAACAACGAAATGATAATTCCTGAAAAAAATTATCAATCGCTTGGCTTAGAAGAACTTATCAACGAAGTTAGGGAGCTTCAAAACAAGTATCCCGTTCAATCAACAAGTATTCAAATCAATGCCGTCAGAGAGGCTTTCCTGAGAAATTTTGAAAATTTTAACGCCAAGCGGAAAGAAGACTATCTCGCCGGAGGAGGAGATGAACTGTCTTATCAGGAAGATTTTTCGTTGAAAAACAAATTCAATTCGGCTTATCACGACTATAAAACAAAACTCGCGGATTATCATAAAGAACAAGGCACTCAGGAACAGAAAAATTTAGAAACCAGACTTCAAATTATTGAAGAACTGAAAGATTTGTATAACAATCCGATTGAGTCTATCGGGGTGTTTTTCAAGAAGTTCAGCGAAATTAAAAAACGCTGGTACGAAGCGGGAAAAATCCCGAAAGCCAAAGCGGGAGACGTTTTCAGAACGTATTACCATCATCTGGACAATACGTATGAATTTATCAAACTCAACAAAGAACTGCAAGAGCTTGATTTTGCACATAATTTGGAACATAGACGCTCCATCATCAAACGGGCGGAAGAATTAGTCTCCGAGCCGAGCGTGCAAAAGGCTTTGAACGAACTGCAGTATCTCCATAAAATGTGGAAAGAACAGGGAGAGCCTGTCGCTGAGGAATTTAAGGAATCTACTTGGCAGGAATTTAAAGAAGTAACGCAGAAAATTCATGAGCGGAAAACGGAACTCATGGATAAAATCAAGGCGGAACAGCAAACCAATTTAGAAAAAAAACAAACAATCATCGCCGAACTGGAAAAAATTGGCGAAGAAGCCAGCTCCGAACATTCTTTTTGGCTGTCGCACATCAAAAAAATAGAAAAACTGCGGGAAGATTTCCTCGCCGCAGGGCGTACTCCAAAAGAATTTAACAGCGATTTGTGGGCAAAATTCAAAGCGGTTCTGCACACCATCAACCACAAAAAAAATACTTTCTACAAAGAGTTGAAACACGATCAACAAACCAATTTTCAAAAGAAAAACGAATTGCTGGAAATAGCCAAAGCCAACAAGGACAGCGAAGATTGGAGCACAGCGCTCAACTTGTACAAAAAAATCCAAAACGATTGGAAAAAAACAGGACACGTCCCAAAAAAATATGCCGATGCTCTGTGGAAAGAATTTCGTGAAAATTGCAACTATTTCTTTGAGAGATACAAACAGCGCAATGACCAAACCGACGAAGAATGGCAGGGAAATTTGGAAAAGAAAAAAGCGATTTTGGAAGAAATCAAAAACTTGTCTGCTGAAACGCGCGAAGAAGCCTTGAAAAAAATCAACGAATTTAACATTCAATGGAATGCCGTCGGCAAAGTTCCTCGCGAAAGCATGAATATCAATAGGTCTTTCAATCAGGCAGTTAAGGAGATTATCAAAAAATTTGAAATTGAAAAATCTCAAATGGACGAACTCCAAATCAATTTGAAAATCGAAAACTACAAACATTTTTCCAACGACCGAAAATTAGACGAAGATTTGAGGAGGATGAAAAAGCAGATGCAGGATTTGGAACACGAAACCGTGCAGTTGGAAAACAATCTTGCATTTTTCTCCAATGCCAAATCAGACAACCCGTTGCTGAAAAATGTTCACAATGAACTGAAAGTCAAAAAAGGAAAATTGGAAGAACTGAAACATACCTATTCCAAACTGATTAATTTGGATTTGTCTTCAGAAGAGAATAAAAAGTAAGTTTTTCATATTAAAAAATTCCTAATTTAAGAACCTTAACAGAGTTTTAAATTTCGTTAAGGGTTGTTTTATAACCAAATTTTGTATAAATTTAATTGTTGAATACATAGAACTTGAAACAACAAGAAAAATATATTCAAAGAAGTATTGACTTGGCACGTAACGGTTTAGGATCAACTTATCCCAATCCGCTTGTCGGCGCAGTGATTGTTCACAACGGCAAAATCATTGGCGAAGGCTGGCACAGAAAAGCGGGCGAGGCACATGCGGAAATCAATGCGATTAATTCCGTGAAAGACAAGTCTTTATTTAAAGAAAGCGAAATTTACGTTTCGCTCGAACCTTGCTCACATTACGGAAAGACGCCGCCCTGTGCATTGAAAATCATTGAGTTGGGATTTAAAAAAGTCATAGTTGGTGCCCTTGACCCCAGCGACAAAGTGAACGGCAAAGGAATAGAATTGATGAAAAATGCCGGAATAGAGGTTGTTACAGGTATTTTGGGAGAAAAATGCAAGAAATTGAACAAAAGATTTTTTACTTTTCACGAAAAGAAACGACCTTATATCTTCTTGAAATGGGCGCAATCCGCCGACGGATTTATAGACAAAAATTTCCAACCGTTCCCGATTAGCAATGCTTGGGCAAAACAATTTACGCATCAAATGCGTGCGGAAGAACACTCCCTTTTGATAGGAACGAAAACCGCTCTGACAGACAATCCGAGCCTGACGACGAGAGAAGTTTCAGGAAAAAATCCTATCAGAATTTTGATTGATTTTGACCTGAAAGTGCCGAGAAATTTCAATATTTTCAATAACGAGGCTAAAACATTTATTTTCAATTCCATAAAAAATTTGGAAGAAAAAAATCTGAAATTCATCAAAATCGAAAGAAAAAATTTTCTTTCACAATTAATGACGGAACTGCATGAAAATCAGATACAATCAGTAATCGTAGAAGGCGGACGGCAAACTTTGCAAAGTTTCATTGATGAAAATCTTTGGGACGAGGTATTTATCATCAAAAACGAAAATCTCTATTTGGAAAACGGCACACCTGCGCCTGTTTTTAATTATAAACATTTAAAAATCAACACATTAAATAATAAATTTATCATTTTTCAGCACACAAACGACAACTAAATACAAGATTTTTTATTGGAGAAATTTGCCCGTTTATTATTTTAAAATCGTAATTATAAACACAAAAGAATAATTTTACCCTGACAAATTCGGAGTCTTCCAAAAACTTTCAGGTAAATAGATGGTGTAGATTACTCATCATCAGGCAAATAGCTATTTTTCTACAATAATTATGCCTTATTTTTTTTATTTTCCCTATTTTTTGTACTTTTGGTGTAAAGTTTCAGGCAAATGTTAAAACAAGATTTACAACTTAAACAGCTATTAAAACTCTCTCCGCAGCAAATTCAGCTGATGAAGCTCGTCCAACTTCCAACTCTGGCTTTCGAAGAGGCTGTGAAGCAGGAGTTGGAAGAAAATCCCGCTCTGGAAGACGATACTTCCGAAGAAGATGCTTTCGATTCAGCAGATTCTTTCGATTCTTCTTCAAATAACGATATGATGAACGATGATGCTGACGATTATGAAACTCAACAAATTGATGCTTCGGATATTAACATAGACGAATATTTGAGCGACGATGAAATCCCAAATTACCGCACTCAAACCAACAATTACAGCGAAGATGACGAAGAACGCGAAATTCCATTTGTGGAGTACGAGACCTTTCAGGAGCATATATCTCAGCAACTGCACACGTTCCGCCTGACGGAAGAGGAAGAAAACATCGGCGATTTCCTCATCGGAAACCTTGACGAAGACGGCTATCTGCGCCGAGAATTTTCCTCAATTGTAGATGATTTGGCATTCACTCAGAGCATCTACACCAACGAAAAGACCATCGAAAACCTTTTACTGAACTACATTCAGAAACTCGACCCTGTGGGAGTCGGCGCCCGAAACTTGCAGGAATGCCTTTTGATTCAACTCAAATCCAAACAGCAAACGCCGAGCGTGAAACTTGCGTATAATACTCTCCATCAGATGTTTGATGCTTTCACGAAGAAACATTACAACAAAATCATTCAAAAATTTCTTATCACCGAAGAACAACTGAAAGATGCCGTGCACGAGATAGAAAGACTCAATCCAAAACCCGGAAAATCTTTTGCTAACAATGCCAAAAACACCGAACAAATCATTCCCGATTTCACGATTAAAATCTTAGACGGCGAGTTGGAATTAACCCTCAACGGCAGAAATGCTCCCGAACTGAGGATTTCGCAGGATTATTCGGAAATGCTTGAAACTTATAAAAATACGGAACACAAATCGCGTGAGCAGAAAGATGCCATTTTATTTGTAAAACAAAAATTAGATTCTGCCAAATGGTTTATTGATGCGATAAAACAACGCCAGCAAACGCTTTTCGTTACCATGAACGTCATTATGAATTACCAAAAAGAATACTTCCTTGCCGGCGATGAAGAACTAATTAAGCCTATGATTCTCAAAGATATAGCAAGGATCACAAGTTTGGATATTTCCACGATTTCACGGGTTGCCAACAGCAAATACGTCAGTACGCCTTACGGCACAATTTTGATTAAAAAACTGTTCTCCGAAAGTATGACCAATTCAGAAGGCGACGAAGTTTCCACGCGGGAAATCAAAACCATTCTGCAACAGGTAATTGATAGTGAAAATCCGAAAAAACCGCTCACAGACGACAATCTCACTAATATATTGAACGACAGGGGATACAACATTGCGCGCAGAACGATAGCCAAATATCGAGACCATCTCAATATCCCTGTGGCAAGGCTGAGAAAGAAAATTTGAAAGTTTCAGCACTATTTTAAAAGTTCGTCAATCGCTTTCCGGACTTCGGGGTCGTCAGCGGTAACGGCGTAATATTTGGCAATTTTCCCATCGGGAGAAATGACTATAAAACGCGGTATCCAATTCAAATCTATATAGTTATCAAAAACATTTTTCCAGCCTGAACTGAACCAATAATTATCTCCGTTTTGAAGTTCAAATTTTTCCAGATTCTTTTTCCACAAATCAAAATTTTTGTCCAGAGAAAAATGGACGAAATCCACATCAGGATTGTTTTTGCGCAGTTCATGCGCCGCAGGCAGCCCTTCAAGGCAGTCTTTGCACCAGCCCGCCCAAAGTTCCAAAACCACAATTTTGCCTTTGTGCTTTTCCAATACAGAGGCAATCGTTACTTCTTGTCCGTCTAAGCCGGTAATTGTCTGTGCCAGCGCTTCTTCCGAAAATTCGGTTTTTGATACGGCAGGAGCTTCCTGTGCTGAGACATATGTCAGCAACAAACTGAATGTCAATAAAATTACTTTTTTCATTTTTTAGAATTTTACAACTAAATTTTTTCAAATCGAAAATTCGTACCGAGATACACCTCCCGAACCATGGGGTCGTTTGCCAAATCTTCAGGATAACCTTCTCGCAAAATGCTGCCTTCAAACATGATATACGTTTTGTGCGTAATCGCCAGCGTTTGCTGTACGTTGTGGTCGGTAATCAAAATCCCGATGTTTTTATTAACCAGCGAACGCACAATTTTCTGAATGTCCTCCACCGCAATCGGGTCTACGCCGGCAAAAGGCTCGTCGAGCAAGATAAATTTCGGGTCAGAAGCCAGACAGCGCGCAATTTCGCATCTGCGGCGTTCGCCTCCGGAGAGCAAATCTCCCCGATTTTTTCGTACATGTTCCAAACCGAATTCCTCAATGAGCGAATCGGTTTTCATCTGCCTTTCTTTTTTGGAGAGCTTGCCTAACTCCAACACGCCCATAATGTTATCTTCTACTGAGAGTTTTCGGAAAATGGAGGCTTCCTGAGCCAAATAACCTATGCCTTTTTGTGCGCGGCGATACATTGCGTCGTGCGTGATGTTGCTCTTGTCCAAGAAAACCTTGCCCTGCGTAGGTTTGATAAGTCCGACAATCATGTAGAAAGTGGTGGTTTTTCCTGCACCGTTCGGACCGAGCAGACCGACGATTTCGCCCTGCTGCACGTCTAAGGAAACGCCTTTTACCACGCGCTTCTTTCCGTAGGTTTTGATTAAATTTTCTCCGCGTAAAATCATGAGGCAAAAATAATCAAATTGCTTGATTTGTTGATGTTTTATTGAGGATTTTTTGATAACTGCCGATGCCATGATGTTTTTTGCCACAATTTACGCAGGCGCTTCGGGGGGGAGTTAGGGATTAAGACCGACCGCTTTGCGGATTATCATATAAAATTTAATGCAGCATTTTCCAAAGTTCGTCTTTGAGTTCGGTCAAGCCCTCGCCTGAAACACCCGAAATGAACAGCAGGCGAAAATCTTTTGGAAAAGTTTTACGTATTTCTGTTTTCAATTCTTCGTCGATGAGGTCGCACTTGGAAATAGCGACAAGACGTTCTTTATCAATAAGTTCAGGGTTGTATTCCTGTAATTCGTTCAGCAAAACTTGGTATTCTTTATAGTAATCTTCCGCATCGGCGGGAATCAAAAACAGCAGAACCGAATTTCTTTCAATATGACGTAAAAAATTGTGTCCCAGACCTTTGCCTTCTGCCGCCCCTTCGATAATTCCGGGAATGTCGGCAATGACAAACGATTGAAAATCACGGTATTTAACAATTCCTAAATTGGGAACTAAGGTCGTGAAAGCATAATCGGCGATTTTCGGCTTTGCTTCTGTAATGGAAGCCAGCAGTGTGGATTTTCCCGCATTCGGAAATCCGACCAAACCTGCGTCTCCCAACAGTTTGAGTTCCAGAACAAACCAGCTTTCTTTGCCGTCCATACCGGGCTGAGCGTATCTTGGCGTCTGGTTAGTCGGCGATTTGAAATGAGTGTTTCCCTGTCCTCCTTTTCCGCCGTGCAGCAAAATGATTTCTTCTTTGTCTTTCGTGATTTCGCAGACAAAATCGCCGTCTTCGTTCTTAATTACCGTTCCGACAGGCACATCTACGTAAACGTCTGTGCCGTTTGCGCCTGTGAGTTCCTGTTTTCCTCCTGCCTTACCGTTTCCCGCCTTGATGTGGTGCGTGTATTTCAACGCAAGGAGCGTCCACAGATTGGCGTTTCCGCGCAGAACGACATGTCCGCCCCGCCCGCCGTCGCCGCCGTCAGGACCGCCTTTGGGAATGTACTTTGCGCGGTGAAGATGCGCTGAGCCTGCGCCTCCGTGTCCGCTTTCGCAATGGATTTTTACATAATCGACAAAATTTGACTGCACTTTATTTTATGATTTAAGTAGATGATTTTGAAAATTTTCTGAGCAAAAATACAAATTTTTCTCATGATTATCACACTAAACTCACATTTGTTAGTTGAAATTACGCTTTTAGAAGAAATCGGTTGGCGTGGGTTTTTACAGCAACAATTAAAAGGATTACCCAAAATTTGGAATATTTTAATTGTAGGAATACTCTGGTTTATATGGCATTTGAATTTTGAAATGACAACTATGAATTGGTTGTTATTTGGATATTATGATTATTTATTCAGAGAGAAAAAAGAAGAGAAAAGAAAATTTACATGCGTAAGACGATTCCCAATGTGCATTTGGCAAATCTGCGGGAAAGAAAATCTAAAAATCTAAACCTCCCAATCCGCAAAAAATTCTTATCTTTGTAAATTAGATTTGAAATACACTATGAGGACATCATGTGGTTCTTGCAATTTTAACAAATTGCCGAAGGGCTGTAAAAATAACGGAGCTTGTGGAGCCGGCGACTGTGGCAAACTTGCTGTGTTTGACTGGCTTGCCGGCGTGCGTTCTGCTTCTTCCGACAAGAACCAAACACAATATATTGAGGTTCGCTTCAAAAACGACCGAAAAGATTTCTACATCAATCCGTCTTCTATTCCTTTGGCTGTCGGCGATGTCGTCGCTGTCGAAATCTCCTCGGGACACGACATTGGCGTGATTTCCCTCACAGGAGAATTGGTAAAAATTCAGCTCAAAAAGAAAAAAATCCCAAAGGAAGAAATGCGCAAAGTCTATCGGAAAGCGACGAACAAAGATTTGGAAGTCTGGCAGAATTTCCGCGCAAAAGAATCTTCCGTAATGCTTGAAGCAAGGCGCATTGCACGTGGAATCGGTTTGCAGATGAAAATTTGCGATGTTGAATTTCAGGGCGACGGCTCAAAGCTCACGCTGTACTACACGGCAGAGGGGCGTATTGATTTCCGCCAGTTGATAAAAGATTACGCAGGCACATTCCATACCAAAATTGATATGCGCCAAATTGGATACAGGCAGGAAAGCGCCAAAGTCGGAGGCATCGGCTCATGCGGGCGTGAACTCTGCTGTGCCACATGGCTCACGGATTTCCGCTCCGTTAATACCATTGCGGCGCGCTATCAGCAGTTGTCTATCAATCCGCAAAAACTGGCGGGACAGTGCGGAAAATTGAAATGCTGTCTTAACTACGAGTTGGACGTATATGTCGGCGCTCTGGCTGATTTTCCGTTTGCGCAGACCCTCCTCGAAACGGAAAAGGGCAAAGCCTACTGCATCAAAGTCGATGTTTTCCGCAGAGTGATGTGCTACACCTACATAGACAACACTATTACTTGGTATCCGATTGATATTGACGAATTGAAAAAATATATCGAACTCAACAAAAAAGGCGTGCTTATCAAACCGTTAGAAGAATTGCAGGAAAAAGATTCGCCTTTCAAACTTGATGTGATTGAAGAAAACAGCCTCAACCGTTTTGAACAGCAAGATCGCAAAAATAATAAAAACAAAAACAAGCAGAATAGCAACAAAAATTCCGAAAAAAATAACGGAAAAAATAATCCCAACGCCGAAAACCCGTCGCAACAGAAAAAAAACAGAAACAACAACGGAAACGGCAATCAGAAAAGAAAAAATAATTTTGTAAGAAATAAAAACAACAATAACAACAATAATAACAATAACGAAAAAAATAATCAATCCTAAAATGAAAAAGATATTTTTGCTGTTATTTTTAATTTCTTTGACCCAATGCTCACGGCATTACGAATACGCCGAAACCGTGAACATTAAAAATTTCTGGCACAAAAAAAACGCTTTGAATTTCGACTTTGAAATCAAAAATCCTCAGCAGCCGAAAAACCTCTTTTTTATCGTCAGAAACAACAACAACTATTCATTCAGTAACCTCTATTTGTTCATTTCCCTGAAACAAAACGGAAAAATTTTGGAAACGGACACGCTGAACTATCCTTTGGCAAAGCCGACGGGCGAATGGCTCGGCACCGGCACCGGCTCGGTCAAAGAAATTGAGTTTCAATACAAAAAGAACTTCAAATTTCCTGAAAAAGGACGGTACACACTTTCCGTAATTCAAGGAATGAGAAAAGATACCCTCGAAGGAATTGAAGATTTTGGCTTAATTATAAATTAAACATTTCCAAACAGTTATGGAAAAAGCAATTAAAAAAAATACTACTGCCGCCAACCCCGTCGCTTCGAATAAAAAGCAGTTCCTGAAAAAATACCTCTACTGGTTTTGGGGACTTTCCCTGCTCGGCATTCTGGCGGTTGTCTTGCTGTTCGTTTTGGCAAGAGTCGGCGTTTTCGGCAAGATGCCCGACGTACACGATTTGGAAAATCCCGACATCTACGTCGCTTCCGAAATCATCTCCTCCGACGGAAAAGTTTTGGACAGATTTGAAAAGGAAAAACGCATTCCTGTAGAATTTAAAGACCTTCCCCAACCGATGATTTATGCCTTGATGGCGAAAGAAGACGAGCGTTTCCGCGAACATTCAGGCGTTGACCGCGAAGCGTTGTTCAGAGCTGTTGTCTACGGCGGAAAACGCGGCGGCGGAAGCACCCTGACCCAGCAACTCGCAAAACTCCTCTTCACACAGCGCAATGACGACGAAGACGGCACAGTAGCGCCCTCGTCAGGCATTTCAAAAAACCCGATTTTGCGCGCCTTGCAGAAAATCAAGGAAATGATTATCGCCGTACAATTAGAAAAACTGTACACCAAAGACGAAATTATGGTCATGTATTTGAACAAATTTGACTTTTTGTTCAACGCCAACGGCATAGAGTTGGCTTCACAGGTATATTTTAACAAACATGCAAAAAAACTGAATTTGGCAGAATGCGCCGTTTTGGTTGCCATGCTCGAAAATCCCGCGCTCAACAATCCCAAGCTGAACCCCGAACGGGTGCAAAAAAGACGCGACGTTGTACTGCGTCAAATGGAAAAACTGAAATTCATTACGGCAGAGGAATACAGCGCCATTGCAGGAACTCCTGTGAAAGTAGATTTCCACCCGACCAAAGACCTAAGCGATACTGATAGCTATTCCGCCTATTTCAAATATGAACTCCGCAAGGAAGCTCGAGCTATTCTGGACGATTACGAAAAACAAACAGGTAAACATTTCAGCCTCTACAAGGACGGACTGAAAATATACGTTACATTGGATTCTCGAATGCAGAGATATGCCGAAGATGCTATTGAAAAGCACATAAAATATCTGCAAGATATTTTTTCCAGAGAGCAAAAAGGACGACAGTATGCACCTTTTTACGCTCCAAGAAACGGAAAGGTTTCGCTTCAGACAATTTACGACAAGCTGATGACCGATGCCATGAAGAGAACCGGTCGGTACAAGTATCTCAAAGAATCAGGAAAATCCGACGAAGAAATCTTGAAAATATTTAAAACCCCCGTTCGGTTACAGATTTTCACATGGAAAAAAGAACGCGACACACTGATGTCTCCTTGGGATTCCATCAGATACCACAAACACATTGTGCAGGCAGGGCTTATGGCAATGGAACCTAACACGGGCAACATCAAAGCTTGGGTGGGCGGAATCAATTGGAAACATTTTCAGTTCGACCACGTGAAACAATCTCGCCGTCAAGTGGGTTCTACTTTCAAACCTTTTGTATATGCAACCGCCATCAAACAACTCAATTACACGCCTTGCACTGAAATTTCCAATGAGCCGATTTCCCTCGGAAATTGGCATCCGAGAAATGACAACGGACGGTACGGCGGAAGTTTGCAACTGAAACAGGCTTTGGCTTGGTCGGTCAATATGATTGCCGTTCGATTGATACAATCCACCGGTTCTGACGCGGTAATTCAAATGGCGCGCGACTTGGGCGTAGAAAGTCCGATTCCGAGAAATCCGACTATTGCTTTAGGATCTTCCGACATCACACTCTATGAAATGGTCGGCGCATACAACACTTTTGCCAACTTCGGAAACTACGTCAAGCCCGAAATGATTTGGAGAGTTGAGGACAACAACGGCA
This sequence comes from Flavobacteriaceae bacterium, assembly GCA_031289875.1. Classification (GTDB taxonomy): domain Bacteria; phylum Bacteroidota; class Bacteroidia; order Flavobacteriales; family Weeksellaceae; genus Apibacter. Next base: position 3,060 of record JAITOO010000097.1, on the reverse strand, counting down.
AAGTCATCAAGGAAAATACGCCGCAAGTGCGCGAAGTGATGAGCGAAATCTACGCCTATACGATGCTTGACCTGATGAAAGGAGTGGTGGACATCGGAACAGGACGCGGGCTGCGCGGGCTGGGCGTCTCCGCCGAAGTGGCAGGCAAAACAGGAACAACCAACGACAACGCCGACGGCTGGTTTGTAGGCATCACTCCGAAACTTTCCGCAGGCGTGTGGGTCGGTTGGGAAGACCGTTATGCGCACTTTGCCAGTACGGGAATCGGGCAGGGAGCGAAAATGGCGCTGCCTATATGGGCGTATTTCATGCAGAAAGTCTATGCAGACCCTGCTTTGGAAATCTCCCAAAAAGACAAATTCCCTGTGCCTGACGCTATCAAAGAGGGTTGGAGTTGCGAAGACTTAGCTTCCTACGGCGGTTATGACGGTTTCGAGGGGGGCGAGGGAGCGTGGAATACAGAGCCTGACCGGACGACAGATGCAAACAATAATTCCGATATGAGGAAGAAAGACACGATGGATTTTAATCGGTGATTTTTTTCATTGAACGATGAGAAAACTCGTGCTATTTGTTTTTTGTTGTTTTATTTGCATGATTTTCAGCGGATGCGCTTCGGTAATACATTACGGCGTGATGAACGAGTATTTTCTCGGCAAAAATGATTTCACGTGGAGAGGGGTTCAAACTCAGGATTTTGTTATTTATTATCAGCCATATTCTCTTGCCGAAAAAAATCTGGTTCAGGCGGAAATCCGTATCCAAAAAGGATTGGAAAAAGCAAAACGTTTTACAAAAATCCAAAAAATTAAAACTCCCATATATTTTTTTGTAGTGGACGACCGCACACAGTTTCACAAACTGGCGGGCTATGACAACACCGGAAGTTCCTATCACAAAAGCAATACAATTATCGAAAGCTATTTTCTTCTCGGCGAGAGCCATGAATTTGTTCATCTGCTCACGCAGCAAGAGTGGGGGCGGAGCAAAAACTGGCTGGTGGAGGGCATTGCTGTCTATTCAGACAACGGATGGGACGGTAAAAATTTGGAAAAATTGTGTCGGGAATATCAACAGAGCCATCGACTGATTCCCATACGCGATTTACTTAAAAGCAATGATTTCAACAGTTTCGATACACAGGTGAGCTATCCGCAGTGCGGGTCGTTAGTTAAATATTTGATTTTGACTTATGGTTGGGAAAAATTTTTGCAATTGTGGAAAAATCCAAATTTGAAAAAGATTTACAACCTGACAGAAACAGAACTGGAAAGGGATTGGAAAGACTTTCTTCAAACAGGAAGTTGAAAAGGGGGTGATTTTTTCAAAATTTCTTCCGGAAAAAACAAATGAGCCGCAGCGTTTAACAGCATTATTAAAAATTTAAACAAAATTAACCGCAAAATCGTTTTTTACTATTCTCTGTTTCTTTCTTTTTCCAACAGCACATCGTGAGTCATTTTGAACAAGCGCGAAGAAAATACAAAATCAATAAGGTTTTTATTCTCAGAAGTTATGATAGATTCTTTGTCTCCTTCCCACTCTTTATGACCATTTTTCAAGTAGATGATTTTCTCTCCGATTTCCAGCACGGAATTCATATCGTGAGAGTTGATGACGGTTGTCGTGTTGTACTCAAGAGTGATTTCGTGTATCAGTCTGTCAATCAACTGTGAGGTCTGCGGGTCTAAGCCTGAGTTAGGCTCGTCGCAGAACAGATATTTAGGGTTGTTCACGATGGCACGCGCAATAGCCACGCGTTTCTGCATTCCTCCCGAAATTTCCGATGGATATTTTTTCAGCGCATCGGTCAGATTAACTCGTTCCAACACTTCCGACACGCGGGTTCTCATCTCTTTTTCCGTAAGGTGAGTAAACATTTCCAGTGGAAATTTCACGTTTTGCGCCACTGTCATGGAATCAAAGAGGGCGCTTCCTTGAAATACCGTTCCGATTTCGCTCCGTAATGCTTGTTTTTGCAAAGGTGTAAACTGCACAGCGTCTTTGTTTTCATACAAAATCGTCCCCGAAGTCGGCTCAAAAAGTCCGAGCAGGCATTTTAAAAATACAGTTTTTCCCGAACCGCTCTGCCCGATAATCAGGTTGGTTTTTCCTTTTTCAAAAGTAGTGGAAATCCCTTTCAGCACTTCAACTCCGTCAAAAGATTTGGTTATATTAACAGCTGTAATCATCAACTTAGCAATAATTGAGTTAATATTAAATTGGTTATGATAATTAAAACCGTCGTCCAAACTACGGCTAAGGTGCTGTTATGCCCCACTTCCAGCGAACCGCCTTTTACGTAATAACCATAAAATGAGGGAACTGTGGCGATGATGAAGGCAAAAACGAAAGTTTTGATAAAGCAGTAATACATGAAAAAGTCAGGGGATGCCATTTGTATGCCTGTAACGTAATCTGCTGATGACCAGCTTCCTGTGGCGTCTCCTGCGATGTATCCACCTAAAATGCCGAGTAAAACACTGAGCATTATCAAAATCAGATTGAAAATCAGTGAAGCAACTACTTTCGGAAAGATGAGATACGACGGGGTATTTACTCCCATAATTTCCAGTGCATCAATCTGTTCGGTAACTCTCATCGTTCCGATGCTCGAAGCAATAAACGAGCCGACCTTTCCCGCCAAAACTACGCTGATAATTGTTGGGCAAAATTCGAGAATCAACACCGTTTTGGTGGCATATCCGACGTAATAATCGGGAATTGGGAAAGTAGAAGATTGAAAGTTGTTGTACATCTGAATAGCCACAACTGCTCCGACGAAAAACGAGGTGAATGCTACCAACCCGACGGAATTAATGCCCAAGTCGTTGATTTCCCGCATGATATTCTTTCTGTATATTTTCCATTTCTGCGGTTTTTGGAAAACCCGAAGCATGAGAAAATAATAAACTCCTATGTTTGACAACATTTTCATCGGGGGCGAAGTTACGGATTTTTCAACAACTTTTGTATGGGTTCTTTGGCTTCCATCGAAGAAATATTATAAGATAAAAATACATGCAACAATCAGAAAGGGCATTTTCCATTGTCCAATCT
>JAITOO010000142.1 GCA_031289875.1 Flavobacteriaceae bacterium | reverse complement strand
ACCGTAACCAATTCGATGATAAGGTTTTCTTCCAATTTCAGGCGGGCAACTTCCTGCACTGCGCCTTTGCCGAAAGAAAAGGCGATAATATAACCGACGTTTTTTTGTTCATCTTTGTTTTTATCGAACAGTTTTTTGTCGAAGCGTTCTGCTGCCGATTTGAAATTATCAATCACATTGCGCCCGATATTGTCCGAACGTTTGACCTGAACGGGCGTATTGTCGGGCATTTTGCCGTCCAAACCCAAATCGCCGCGCTGCTTTGTGTTGCTTACGCCGCCAAACTGCTGCACTATCCAACTTTCAAACTCGAAAGCATTTTTGTAGCGCAAGGTATCGTAATCGTATTTATGGAGTTGAACGGTAAACGGCTCGCTAAACAAATCTCTTTGTTTGTCCAAACGCATTTCCGTAACTTTTACTGCTTGCACCGACTGGTCAATGCCTATCCATTTACGATTTAGTTTATCCGCCACGACAACGGTTGTACCGCCGCCAACAAAAGGGTCTAATACGGTGTCGCCTTCGTTGCTTGCCATTTCGATAATGCGTTGCAATAAGGCTTCGGGCTTTTGGGTGGGATAGCCGATTTTTTCAGATTTAGATTGTACATTCAGAATATCATTCCAATTATCATCTAACGGATTACCTTCTTGTTCGTCCAAATATCGTTTCAAACGAGGTACGCCGCCGTCCTGATTTTGTACAATTAATCCATTCTCGTATGCTTTCTGCATTCTTTCTTTTGTCCAACGCCAAACACGAGTAACACCTAAAAATTCATATGTTAAATTGGGGCGGTCTTTATTGGGATTTGCTAAATTATCCAAACTATAACGTCTTCCTGTTTCCGGCTCAATATATTTATAAAAATCTGCAACGTATTTTTCAGAATGAGGGGTGTATAGACTGTTGAAAGTAAATTTATCAGATTTGGTGTAATAGAATATTGAATCATGATTTTGTGCAAGTCTGGTAAACGCAAGTCCTTTTGAATTTGTCCTTTGCCAAATAATATGGTTTCTAAAATTACTTGCTCCAAAAAGTCTATCTAAAATACTTACACGTATATAAGCATCGGCGTGCCAGTCGCAATGCAGAAAAATACTTCCTGTTGGTTTGAGAATGCGATACATTTGTTCTACGCGTTCTTTGAGCCAGCCAATATAATGGTCTATTCCGCCGCTCCAACGGTCTTGAAACGAGCGCACCTCTCCGGCATCGCCCCAAATCACTTCGTAATTGCGGTTCGAGAAAAACGGCGGGTCAAGATAGATTAAATCTATCGTTTCATCTTCAATGGTTTTGAGAATTTCGAGGTTGTCGCCGAGAATGAGTTTGTTTACTGCCATGATTTATTCGAATGCAACACAAAGATACTACTTTTTTGAATATCAAATCATGTTCAAAATTCTTTGTATTTATAAAAACAGGTGATTTTGATGAAAAATTATCAATATAAAATAAGTTTGTTTTTGTATCTTTACAGACAACTAAAAATATCGTTTATGAATAAGAAAATTCTTTCATTTTTGCTGGCGTTTGCTGTGATTTTGAACGTTGGCGCGCAGAAAAAAAACATTAAAACCACCGCCCAAACGCAAACGGTTAAGGTAGAACAGCCGAAATTAGCGAAAACCGTAGAAGGTGTTAAGGAATATTCGCTTTCCAATGGATTGCAAATTTTGCTCGTTCCGGACGCTTCGCAGAGCAATGTCGTTGTGAACATCGTTTACAAAGTAGGCGCCCGCCACGAAGGATATGGAGAAAAAGGCATGGCACACCTTTTGGAACACATGCTTTTCAAAAGTACAAAAAATCTCGGCGACATCAAGAAAATGCTCACAGACAAAGGCGGCAACGCCAACGGTACTACTTCGGACGACCGCACGAATTATTACGAGGTTTTCCCTTCAACTGACGAAAATTTGCAGTGGAGCATTCAAATGGAAGCCGACAGAATGATTAACGCAACCATGCTGCAATCCGATTTAGACAAAGAGTTCTCTGTCGTAAGAAACGAATTTGAAATCGGCGAAAACGACCCCGAAAGCATCTTGATGGAACGTATTGTTTCTACCGCTTATCTATGGCACAACTACGGCAACAGCACTATCGGAAGCAAGGAAGACATCGAGCGCGTGAAAGCCGACCGTCTGAAAGTTTTTTATCAAAAATATTATCAACCTGACAATGCGGTTCTTATCGTCGGAGGAAAATTTGACGAGGCGAAAGTTTTGCAATACATTGCCGACTATTTTTCCGTAATTCCGCGCCCGACAAGAGTTTTAGACAAAACCTATACCATTGAGCCTGCGCAGGACGGCGAACGTTCGGTAGAACTCAAACGAAACGGCGATTCGTATTTTCTCGGAGCGGCTTACCACACGGTTTCCTACGCAGACAAGGATTTTGCCGCAATCAACGCTTTGGTAACCATTTTAACTTCCGACCCTTCGGGATATATTTATAAAGCCTTGATTGACAAGAAAGAGGCAACGCAGATTTGGGGATATCAGCCCAATTTGCGGGATGCTTCATACGCTTATTTCGGCTTGACCGTTCCGAAAGATAAAAATATTAACGAAGTGAAAAAACTTTTCGTTTCGGAACTTGACAAAATCAGAACAATTCAATACACGCAGGACGACCTCAGCCGCGCCAAATCAAAACTCTTGAAATCTTTTGAAAACACCAACAATAACACTATCAATAAAGTTGCAGGCGCTTTCACAAACATTATTGGCGCCGGCGACTATAAACTTTTCTACATTTACCGCGACAATGTGGAAAATTTAACTTTGGATGAGGTGAAAAATGTTGCCGAAAAATATTTTTTGACGAACAACCGAACTTTCGGCGCTTTCATTCCAACAAAAGACGAAATCCGCGTGAAATCCGATGAAATCACAGACGAGCAGTTGAACGCCCTCGTTCAAAATTATCAAGGAAAAGCACAGGACGAAGAGGTGCAGTTGTTTGAGGCGACTATCGCCAACGTGCAAAATAATTTGACCGAAAAAACTTTGCAAAACGGTTTCAAATACGGTGTTTTGAACAAATCCCTGAAAGGGAAAAAAATTACGGCAAGATTCAGGATTCCTTTTGGAACGGCAGAAACACTGTCCGGAAAGACGGAAATCGTAAAAATTCTACCGTACATGCTGAAAGCAGGAACAAAAGACCTCACCAAAGAGCAAATTACAGACAAATTAGACCAGATGAAAAGTTCAATCGGTTTTGGCGCGGGCGGACAAATTTTTTATATTTACGTCAATTCTTACGAGCAGTTTGCCGAGCCTGTTTTTGAGCTGTTGAGAAGCCTTTTGACAGAATCAGTTTTTCCTCAAAACGAATTTGATAAAACGCTGACTCAAATGAAAGCCGATATTGAAGCGGGTAAAAACGACCCGAAGACCCTCGCTTTCCTCGAAATCGGAAGAATAGGTAATCCGTACCCCAAAACCAGCGTTTATTACCAGCCGTCAATGGATGAAAAAATCGAACTGCTTGGAAAAGCTACGCGCCAGCAGGTTATTGATTTATACAGTAATTTATTGGGAGCAGGCAGTAGTGTAGGAACGGTTATCAGCGGAATACCCGCCGATAAGGTTTCGCAAATTATAGAAAAAACTTTTGGAAACTGGAACGCAAAAACCAAGTTTGTGAAGGTTGAACCGACTTATTTCGACACAAAAGAGACTTACAAGGAAATCCTGACTCCCGATAAGGAAAACGCTGTGAACGTTTCTCAAATTAATTTTAAAATGAAAGAATCCGACGCTGATTATCCCGCTTTGGAAATTGCCAACGAAATGCTCGGCAGTGGCGGTTTTCTCAATTCGAGAATTGCCAAAAGGCTTCGTGAAAACGAAGGAATCAGTTACGGCGCAGGCGCATACCTCAGTGTTCCTGTTGATGACGAAGACGCTTCGTGGTTTGGTTATGCGTTCTACAATCCGACCAAAAAAGACTTGGTAAATTCTGCATTGAAAGATGAAATTTCAAAAGCATTAGAGTCCGGTTTTGACGAAAAAGAAATGAAAGACGCTATCGGCAGTTGGAAAAATTCGCGGAATACCGCTCTCGGAATGGACAATTATTTGCTCGAAATTATCAACAAACACCTTTTTTACAGTGTTTCGCTTGAAGAATTTAATAATTTGGAAAAGAAAATCAATGACTTGAAAACACAAGAGGTGAACCAAGTTTTGAAAAAATACATCAACTTGGACAAATTAATCATTTTGAATGTGGGGGATTTTAATAAAAAATAATTTTTTTCACAATATTTGCGATTCTAAACTTACCGCTTGCGATGTATATTGCAGGCGGTAAGTCTTTTTACAACCTCTTCTTAGCCTCTATTTTGACTGATAAATCAGTTATGCAAGAGATTTTTATATTTCAAAAATTTGTGTAATTTTGAAAAAAATATCATGAAAAAGAAAAATATTATTTTAACGCTAATTTTCTTTATGTTTTTCTGCGCAGTTTTCTGCCAGACAAAAAATAAATCTGCAATAACGAAAAAAACGGATTATAAAATCTTCGTACTAAACGACATCCGCCGCGAGGGGAATACTGATATTTTGATAAGTCCAAATGCTGACACAATAGCAAAATACATTCCATCAGGAAGTTTTCCTTTGGCAATTAATGCCTTTTTGGTTCAGCAAAATGGCGAAAATTTTCTTTTCGACACAGGGTTGGGCATTAATCTTGTAGGAAATCTGAAATCGCATGGAGTTTTACCTGAACAAATCAGCAAAATTTTCATCACACACTGTCATGGCGACCACATCGGCGGTTTACTCAATGAAGGGGAAATTGTTTTTCCCCATGCGGAAATTCTAATTAATCGAATTGAGTACAATTATTGGACACAGGAGGGAAATGAGCTTTTTGCCCAAGTGGCAAATAGGTATAAAGAAAAAATAAAACTTTTTGATTTGGATGAAAATCGTAGCGAAAATGACCTGCTTTATTCTGATATTCAGCCTGTTGCAGCATACGGACATACGCCCGGACATACGATGTACCTGATTGGAACAGAAGAAAATCAAACTCTTGTTTGGGGCGACCTTACTCACGTAATTCCATTGCAAATGCCGCATCCTGAACAGTCTGTAACCTACGACGTGAATCCGCAGCAAGCCGCCGAAACACGTCAAAGAATTTTTAAATTTCTCAGCGAAAATCATATAAAAGTAGCCGGAATGCACCTTCCGTTGCCCGCATTTGGTTTTGTAACAAAAGGAAAATCAATCGGATATGAATTTAATTCATATAAAAAACAGGGAAATTGTAAATCTAACAAAGTTAGATGAGTTTTTGAGAAAAGCCAATCGGAGTATTGTTAAATACATATAGATATTAATGAAATTGAGTTCTGAATATCAATGAGTTAATTCGTTAAAAATACTTGAAATCCATACCGTAATTTAACAATACCAAATATTTTTTTTCAAATTCCTCTCTTTTTTCGTAATTTAGCGATTCTTTTTAAAATTCAGGTTTTGAAAACAGAAAAAGAACATATTTTGGTGAACATCAACGCATTGGATAAATGTTTTGAAAATAAATACATGGAAAATATTCTTTTTAAGGATTGTGATTTTTCCAACCAAAATTTAAGTTCGATTTCTTTTATCGGCTGTGAATTTGTAAATTGCAACTTGTCTGGAGTGAAACTGTATGATACCCGGTTGAACGAAGTCGTATTCAACGAATCTAAATTGGTGGGAGTGGATTTCGGACTGTTTAACGATTTTATCTGTAAGATGGAATTTCGGCGTTCTATAATGGATTTTTCGGTATTCCCCAAAAAAAAATTGGCGAAAACGCAATTTATAGAATGCTCTATGAAAGAATGCAGTTTTGAAGAAACCGATTTATCCGGTGTTTTGTTCGACAAGGTCGATTTGGAGCGGACTTCTTTCATCGGGTGCAATTTGTCTAAGGCAGATTTTTATACTGCTTATCATTATGAGATAGATGCAGAAGCCAATTTATTGACCCACGCACGTTTTTCCCTGAGCGAAGTAAAAGGTTTATTGTCAAAGTATAAACTAAAAATAGAAGAATAGACAAAGTATAAGTATATTTGCAAAAGAAATTAAAAATATGGAGTACAATACTCAAAGAAAAAAATTGATTATTCCCGAATATGGCAGACATGTTCAGCAGTTAGTAGATCATTGCGTAACCATTGAAAACGAGGAAGATAGAAATAAATTTGCAGGAGCGATTATCGACGTGATGGGCGAGATGAATCCGCATTTGCGCGATATCCCTGATTTTCAGCACAAACTGTGGGACCAACTCTACATTATGTCCGATTTTAAATTGCAGGTAAATGCACCCTATACGCTGCTCAGCAGGGAAGAAATGATCACTCCCCCCAGAAAAATGCACTATCCCGTGAAGGAAACCAAATACCGCTATTACGGCACTACCGTCAAGAAAATGATTGAAGTAGCCAAAACTTGGGAAGAAGGTGACCGAAAAGAAGGGTTGAAAATTGCCATAGCCAACCAGATGAAAAAAAATTATCTGAAATGGAATAAAGACCAAATCGAAGACGAAGTGATTTTCACTCATTTGGAAGAACTTTCCGACGGCAGCCTGAAAGCTAACGAAAGCGATGAACTCGTTGCCGTAACCGCCCAGCAGATGAATTCCAGCCAGCTCAATAACAACACGAAAAACGCAAAACGCAAAACACAAAAAAATAAGATTAAGAAAAATTAATGAATACATTTCAGATTTGCGGTGGCAAAACGCTTTACGGCAACTTCGTCCCGCAGGGAGCGAAAAACGAGGCTTTGCAGGTTATCAGCGCTGTTTTACTGACTTCTGAGCCTGTGAGAATTAAAAATGTACCTGAAATTCAGGACGTTCTGAAACTTATTGAAATATTAGAAACCATCGGCGTGAAAGTGTTGAAAAACGCCAAGGGAGATTACACATTTTGTTCTCAAAACATTGATTTCGACTATCTTAAAAGCAAAGAATTTAAAAAGAACGGAGCAAAATTGCGCGGTTCAATCATGATTTTAGGACCGCTGCTCGGTCGTTTTGGCGAAGCCTATATGCCCACGCCCGGCGGAGACAAAATCGGACGAAGGCGTTTAGATACTCATTTTCAGGGATTTATTAATCTCGGCGCACAATTCCATTTTGACGAAGAAGACAAGTTCTATTCCGTCAAAGCCAAAAAACTCTTTGGCACGTATATGCTTCTGGAAGAGGCTTCTGTAACGGGAACTGCCAATATTATCATGGCTTCCGTGCTGGCTAAGGGCGAAACAAAAATTTACAATGCCGCCTGCGAACCCTACATTCAGCAATTGTGCAAAATGCTCAACACTATGGGCGCAAAAATCGAAGGAATAGGCTCTAATTTGTTGATTATCAAAGGAGTTTCTGAACTTAAAGGAACAGAACACACCATTCTTCCGGACATGATTGAAATCGGTAGTATTATTGGCTTGGCGGTGATGACAAAGTCTGAAATTACGATTAAAAACGTAAGCTGGGAAAATCTGGGCATTATTCCTTCAACTTTTGAAAGAATTGGAATACAAATAGATAGGGTAGGGGATGACCTACGCATTCCTGCTCAGGAACATTACAAAATCCAAAAATTTATGGACGGCTCCATACCAACGATTTCAGACGCTCCGTGGCCCGGCTTCACGCCTGATTTGCTGAGCATTGTTCTGGTCGTGGCAACACAGGCAAAAGGCAGTGTTCTCATTCATCAGAAAATGTTTGAAAGCCGTTTGTTTTTCGTTGATAAACTGATAGATATGGGTGCGCAAATTATTCTTTGCGATCCTCACCGCGCAACGGTCATCGGGCTGAATCACGAAACCCCTCTGCGAGGCACGATGATGACCTCCCCCGACATTCGTGCGGGGATTGCGCTGCTCATCGCTGCCATGTCGGCAAAAGGCGTGAGCCATATTCACAATATTTATCAGATTGACAGAGGATATGAAGCGATTGACGAGAGGCTTCGGGCGCTGGGCGCAGATATAGAACGCATTGATATGTAAACTGTTATGCACGGCGATTTTGTTTTAAAACTTTCCATTATTATTGCGGTGTACAACCGTCGGGACGAGTTGCAGGAACTGCTCGACAGCCTTGTATATCAGACAGATAAGAATTTTGAAGTGATCATTGTTGATGACGGTTCTAAAGAAAAACTGGAATTTGCTGCAGAAAATTATCACGGAAAATTAGACCTTAAATATTTCTATAAATTCAATTCAGGAGCGGGTTTGGCTCGCAATTACGGCTCTCGGCGCGCTTCGGGAAGTTATTTTCTCTTTTTAGATTCGGACTGTATCGTTCCGCCCGATTATATTCAAAATGTGAGAAAAGAGTTGAAAACCAATTATGTAGATGCTTTCGGCGGAGCAGATTCTGCTCACGTCTCGTTCAACGACATGCAGAAAGCAATTTCCTATTCGATGACTTCGCTGTTTACCACCGGCGGAATACGGGGCAACAAGAAGGCGGTTGCCAGATTTCAGCCGAGAAGTTTCAACATGGGAATTTCCAAAGAAGCCTTTGAGGCAGTCGGCGGTTTTTCGGAAATGCGAATCGGCGAAGATCCTGATTTAAGCCTGACCCTTTGGGAGAAAGGATTTCAGACACGGTTTTTTTCCGACTGCAAGGTTTTTCACAAACGTCGGACATCGTTGAGAAAATTTTCTAACCAAGTCTATCATTTCGGCATTGCCCGCCCGATTCTTAATCAACGGCATCCTGTATATACAAAAATTACCTTTTGGTTTCCAACTTTGTTTATATTTTTTACGGTTTTTGCCCTGCTGAGCATTCTTTGTTATTTATTTATTCCTAAAAATACTATTCTTTACGATTCGCTTTACGGTGAATTTTATAAATATTCACAGGACAATAGAGCCTATATAGCAAGAGAGTTTTCTCTGTTGCCCTTTGTTTTTTTAGTTTTATACGGATTGATAATTTTTTTTGATTCTACTTTAAAAAACAAAAGCCTGAAAGTGGGTTTTCTCTCGCTGATAGCGGTTTTTGTACAATTTTTTTCTTACGGATTCGGATTTTTGCAGTCTTTCACGGCACTGAACATTTTAAGACAGAAACCCGAAAAAATATTTCCAAGTCATTATTATAAAAGTAGTGAGCGAGGAAACTGAAACGTCGAAAAAAACGAATAAGGAGATTTTCTGCCCCGAAACAGCGCAAGGAGAGGAATCAACACAATCAGTTCTGCACAGTTGAGGATTGTGCGCAGCAACACAGAAGTTGAGCATCGCTCTGCATTTTCTGTACTGAGAGGGAAATTACCGAATGATTGGGTGCGGGTTTATTTTTTTAAACTCAAAATTTCTTTTGGTTTGCGCAAATGATAATAAATGGCATACCAGATGCGTCTGTAAGTTTTACCGGGGTAGAGCATTTCATAATATTTAAGTCTCCGTTTGAAACGATAGGCTTTGAATATCAACTTTTTATAAAAAGGTTGCGCCGGATTTACAGGCATCATGGAGAAAATCCCGTTGATGAAAATTTCATCTTCCAATTCGAAATTGTTTTCAAACGGCGGAGCAAATTCCGGATTTAATCCAAAATATTTGACAGTCAAAGCTGTAAAAGCATCGGCTACTTTTAGAAAGCCGGCTTCGGACAAGTCTTGTCGGTAGGAAGAAAAATCTAATTTCCCTTGATGGGCATTCAAGAAAACAGCCCAATCGCAGAAACTTCGGAAATGAGTTGTGTAGGTGAAATGGTGGATAGCATGACACATGAGGAACAGCGTGAGAAAAGCAGGTTTAGGAAAAAGAAGCGCTTGGTTTTCGTCAGAAACTGCCAATTTTCTCAGTTTATTTTCCAAAACCTGTATTTTGGGAGTATCAGCCATATCCAAGAAAAAAATGTGATTTTCTATCATCACATTTTTGTAGTGCAGCACGGTGTGTTTGGGAATGTTGAAATTTTCTCTTTTTGCTCCGTTTTCCACCAGCAGTTTGTTACCTTCGTCGTGCTTGCCGAAAAGATAGATGTCAAGGTCGCCGAACTCGCGATGTTCGGGAACAGGGTAATGTTGCGATAAACTTAAACCTTTGAACAACAGCATTTTCATGCCATTTTTTGCGAAAAGTTCGGAAAGTTCTTTGGCGATGCTTACTCGGTAGGCATAGTTCCGTTCCACTTTATCCACAAAAGCCGCCCACGCTAACCTCAGGTTGCGTGGAGGCTGCAATTCTTTTGGAAGTTTCATCGCTCCGTCTAAGGCGATTGCTTTAACCCCTTGTTTCATAGATAAATCCATGATTTTTTTCCAAACGGTTTCCTCTGTGTGGACAAATAATTTTTCGTCGGGGGCGGTGTTCCACAATGCTGATTTCAGCAGGGAAAGAAGCATCTGTACATGGGGTTCTATCGTCATTTTTCTATTGCATTACAAGAAGTCATCTGTTCAATCCATTTTTGGGCATCAGATTTTGCGATGTTTTCGTCGATTTTGAAACGATTGACAATCAAATCAACAACGTCTTTTTCGGAAAATTCCTTGTCGGAAAGTTCGTTCCAAAGCCACTCGGCAGTTGGGTTGAACGAAATCACTTTGGTCATGTCTGCGCCCGCCCGCCCTTGCATTATCAGCACGTTTTCGCCTGCTATATTTCTGATTTTAAGTTCGGTTTTTATTTTCATATAGAGTTTTTAATGAATAAACAAAGGTACAAAATTCTATTTTAATAAGACAAAATCTTTGCCCGATAAAGGGTGTAAATGTAACATATGAATATGTGTTTATAGTATATCCAAATAGAATAAAAAAATCCAGCTTTCATAGTTGGACTTTTTTATAAATACAAAGGTTATTACTTGAACCTGATTTTTAATACTGCTCTAAATCTAAATGCAGCAGATGCCCAAAATAATCTTTTTTGGTCTTCAAATAATTGATGTTTTCCTTTTCAGGACGGATTTCCAAAGGGATTCTTTCATTCTGTGTGATATTGCTGTTTTTAATAAATTTCACCTTTTCAGGATTGTTAGTCAATAAGTTAATTGATTTTACGCCCAAATCATGTAGAATATCCAAAGCAATGTTAAAATTCCGCCCGTCGGCAGGAAACCCGAGTTTGATGTTTGCCTCTGCCGTGTTCAGCCCTTTATCCTGCAAGTTATAGGCTTTCAGCTTGTTAATGATTCCGATGTTTCTGCCTTCCTGTCGTAGATAAATTAAAATTCCGCCGTTTTGGTGAAGATATTTCATAGCGGCATCGAGTTGTTTTCCGCAGTCGCAACGTTTGGAATGAAATAAGTCACCCGTGATGCACTCCGAATGTATCCGCACATTAATTGGTTTTGAAAAATCCGTGTCGGGGTTCATCATTACCAAATGCGGCATCCAGTCATTTTCACTGTCGGAATAGGCAATAATTGTGAATTTACCCCATTGCGTGGGCAAGTTGGCTTCAGCTTGTCGTTTCATTTATATACTTTATTTAGAACAAATTTAAAAATTAATTTTAAATTTTCTTGTTCATCATTGTAAAAATTAGCGTATAGCGTTGTGTCTCAGGTGTCTTTGTAAGTATAAGAAAAATCAAAATTGTGCGTGTATGTTGAATGGGGAAAAGCTATCTGTTTCAGATGTGGGTTACGAGCAGGGCTTTACCAACCTATCTATTTTTCAAGAGTCTTTAAATAACATATCGGGCTGAAGCCTATGCTGAGCGGGGGTGTTGTAAGAAATAAGTGTTTTTTAAATGCTTTTTATGCATGATAGCGCAGGTTGAAAAAAGTTTTCACCTATTTATTTGTATTTTAGAAAAAAGTTGTAATTTTGTATCTATTAATAAAAATTTAGATGTGGTATAAAATTAAAAAATAATTGTTCATGAAAACATGACTTTTGTGAAGAATTGAAAATTAAAAATTGAAAATCATGGAAGAATTAGAAAACAAACAGCAAA
>JAITOO010000044.1 GCA_031289875.1 Flavobacteriaceae bacterium | reverse complement strand
TTGAAAACTTTCCATATCCACATCTCAGGGTGCGTGCAGGGTGTAGGTTTCCGCCCCTTTGTGTTTAATTTGGCTCAACGCTTCGGGCTGAAAGGCGGGGTGTCGAATGACGAAAAGGGCGTGGTAATTGTGGCGCAAGGCAGTCGAATAGTTGAGTTTTTAAGCAGGTTAGAGGTTGAGAAGCCGAAAAGCTCGCAAATCTTTTCTATCAAAACTTTTGAACATGAAACTTCTGAAATTTTTGAAACTTTTTCCATCAAGCCTACCCCTGAAAATATCACGGTAGATATTCCCCTCACGCCCGATTTTGCGACTTGTCCCGACTGCGAAAAGGAACTTTTTGATCCCAAAAACCGCCGCTATTTCTACCCTTTCACCACCTGCACTCAATGCGGACCACGCTACGCTATTGCCGAAAAATTTCCGTTTGAGCGCGAAAATACAAGCATCTCCGAGTTCAAAATGTGTCCGAACTGCCTGCACGAGTATCAAACGTCCGAAGATATTCGTTTTCATTCGCAAACTAACACCTGTCCCGATTGCGGAATTAAACTGAAATTCACCGATAATTCGGGACGAATTTTAGAGAAAGACAACAAATTGATTTTCAATACCTTATCAGAAAAGCTAAATGATGGAAAAATCATTGCCGTAAAAAATACTTCGGGTTATCTTTTGCTTTGCGATGCAACCAATTCCGAAGCCGTTGCAGAACTCCGGAAAAGAAAAAACCGCCCGACAAAGCCGTTTGCCGTGCTGTTTCCAAGTTTGGAAATGATGAGGAATTATCTTTTCGTGGAAGATTTTCATGAAAAAGAATTTCTTTCGCCCGAAGCGCCGATTTGCATTATTAAAGTAAAGAATAGCGGTGATTTAGCAAGACATGAAATCGCTCCGAATATGGACACTATCGGGGCGATGTATCCCTACACGGGAATGCTGAAACTCATCGCCAAAACCTTCGGAAAACCGCTGATAGCCACGAGCGGGAATTTTCATGGCTCGCCGATTTGCAGCAGCGAAACCGAAAGTGTGAATTTATTAAAAAATATTGCCGATTTTTACATTCATCACAATTTGAAAATTGTTCATGCGCAGGACGACAGCATTATCGCTTTCAGCCCGAAATTTCACCGAAAAATTATTTTGAGAAGAGCGCGCGGCTACGCTCCGAACTTCTTTTTTGCCGATGAACTGCAAAAGAAAAACGCCGAGAAAAAGAAAATTCTTGCGCTCGGCGCAGATTTGAAAAACACTTTTACCACTGTGCCGAACAACCATTGTTACATCAGCGAATACATCGGCGACTTGGCGAAATACGACACATTTTTACGGCATGAAAAAACTATAAAATCCTACCAAAAAAAATTTAATTTTACACCTGACATTATTTTGGCGGATAAACATCCGCTTTATACGCCGACTCCTTCAGAGGGAGCAAATTCAAAAATTCAGCACCATCTTGCCCATTTCTCCGCTGTTTTAGGCGAACATCGGTTGTGGGAGAGCGTAGAGCCTGTGCTGGGCGTGGTTTGGGACGGTGTCGGTTTTTTCTCCGAAAAAGAAATTTGGGGCGGTGAATTTTTTGTTTACGAAAATAAAACGCTTCAGCATGTGGCGCAATTAGAGCCGTTTGTATGGATTTTGGGAGACAAAATGTCAAAAAAACCTAAAATTTCTGCACTTTCCATCAGTAGAAACCATGAATTTTTCAGGAAATTTTTCAACGCAAACGAATGGGAAATTTATACAAAACTTATTGATAGGCAAGAAGTTAAAACCTCGTCTATGGGCAGATTGTTTGATGCGGTAGGGGTTGTTTTGGGCTGTTCGGAAACCATTTCCTTTGAAGGCGAAGCGGCAATGTTCGTTGAAAAACTCGCAAATTCTGTCTGTGAAAATAATGATTTCCGGTTTGTAGATTATTTGAAAAATGAAAAATTCGACAAAGAAATTCCGACAGAAAAATTATTTAAAATCATTTTAAAAGAAGCTGATAATCAAGGAGTTGGGGTTATTGCTTTGAATTTTCATTATACTTTAATCAAATGTATTGAAAAAATTTCTCATTCGTTGAAAATAAAAAATATAGCATTCAGCGGCGGTGTGTGGCAAAATTCGGTCTTAGTAGATTTGGCGGTACGGTTTTTACAACCAAATTTTAAACTTTTTTTTCACGAAAATCTCTCGCCCAATGATGAAAATATTTCTTTCGGGCAGTTGAATTATTTTTTGAATTTTCCTGATAAAAAGTAGTATTTTTGTCCTGTAAAATTCAAAAAATTATGGTACTTGGGGTTCTCTTGGGGCTAATAATATTATTCGGTTTGTTTATGACAATCCCTTTAATTTATTATTTATTTGAGAAAAACGGTCATGTTCCCATAGAATTGACAATTTTCCTGAAAAACAATTCCGATACACTTACCTTTGACAGAATAGAAGATTAAAATGAAACTTTTAACCGAATATCGAAACCCCGAAATCGTAAAATATTATTTAAACGAAATCAAAAAAGCCGCAAAAGGCGATTGGCAAATCATGGAAATCTGCGGCGGACAAACGCATTCGCTCGTTAAAAACGGCTTGCTCGAACTCCTGCCCAAAAACGTAACCATGATTCACGGTCCCGGCTGTCCTGTCTGCGTTACGCCCATTTCGTTAATAGATAAAGCTATATTTCTCATGGAACAAGGCATAATTCTTTGCTCCTTCGGCGATATGGTGCGCGTGCCGGGAAGCAAAAAAAGTTTGTTGCAGGCAAAAGCCGAAGGAGGCGATTTGAGAATTTTATATTCGCCGTTGGAGGCAATAAAAATTGCACAGGAAAATCCTCAGAAAGAGGTCGTTTTCTTTGCCGTCGGTTTTGAGACCACTGCGCCCGGCAACGCTTTGGCGGTGATTCATGCGCAAAAGTTGGGCTTGAAAAACTTTTCGTTGCTGACTTCTCATGTTCTCGTCCTTCCTGCTATGGAAGCCATTTTGGACGATAAGTTTTGTAAAATCAACGCTTTTCTTGGTGCGGGACATGTCTGCACCATTACGGGCTACAAGGATTACCACCCTCTTGTCGAAAAGTACAAAATTTCTATCGTGGTTTCGGGTTTCGAGCCTGCTGATTTGTTGAAGGGGATTTATCACGCTGTCGTTCAACTCGAAAACGGCGAGCATTTCGTGGAAAATTGCTACGAACGCTGGGTGAGCGAAGAAGGAAATCTGCCTGCTCAAAAAGTGATGGACGAGATTTTTGAAATCGGTGAACAAGAATGGCGTGGAATTGGAAAAATTGCCGACAGCGGCTTAGTTATCCGCGAAAAATACGCCAATTTTGATGCAACCAAAAAATTTGAAATAAAATCAGAAAATGTAAGAATTGAAAACGGATGTATTGCGGGCGAAATTTTGCGAGGCAACAAAAAACCTTTTCAGTGTCCTGAATTTGGCAAACGCTGCAAACCGTCCAACCCGCTCGGCGCACCGATGGTCTCCTCCGAAGGCGCTTGCGCGGCGTATTATAATTATTACGGCTAAGCTATTCCAGTTTTCTCAAATAGGTCAAATGATAATCCGGAAGCAGATTGGGGTACAAAATTTTGATGACATCTGCCAGCGATTTGTCCGCATAAATCGTCCCTGCTTCGTAATAATCATTGGCTTTTTGTTCATTTTCCCGACCGTTCATGGCATAAACTCTGTCGTTTTTGCAGGCATCAAACCATTGGTAATGAGAGTTGGAATTGAACATTTCCTTTTTGGAATTGAAATTGCTTGCGCCAATCCAGTAATCCGCTGTTTTGGCTCGGCTGAAAACTTCTTCAAAACTCAGAGAAACCGTTCCCGTTTCGGGAAGATGCGTCCACAGATAATCTGCGCCGGCATCGCTGAAAAGCGTACTGATAAAGCTTTTTCCGCCTGCCATGTACCATGAATCGCCGTACATGATGCCGGTGAAAACCGTCGGCTTTTTCTGCATGTTATTTGTCTTTTCTTTGAGGGATAAATAATTGTTTTTCACTGAGTTATACAAGCTGTCTGCTTTTTGGGTTTCGTGAAACAAAATGCCGAAAAGTTTTAAATATTCTGTTTTTCCCAAAGGGTGAAGTTCGTTATATTCTTCAATGTAAACAACTTTAATTCCTGTTTTGGACAATTGGTTCAAGATTTTTTCATAACTCGCATTGTGCATGGCGATGATGAGGTCAGGTTTCAAAGCAAGGATTTTTTCAAAATTCAAGAACGTATTGTTCCCGACGTCTTCAATCGATTGATTTTTAATTCCTTCCGGAATTTTCGGATTGTAAAAATAATTCGGCGAACAAACTCCGACAATCGTGTTGAATTTTCCCAGTGCATCGATGTATGCCGAAGCGGAAGTGCCTGTGATTATACATCTTTTCACTTCAAAATCAACAGGAAAAGAGATTTTTTCTCCTGCGGAAACTATGTCCCATTGGTCATTCTTCTTTTCAAGAGAAAAGCCGACAGCGTAATCGTTTTTCTGAACGGCAAAAATTTCAGGCGCTTTTTTGAAACAAGATACTGCGCTGAAAATCAATAAAATGTAAATAAAAATATTCTTCTTCATCTTTGTAAAAAACAATTTAATTGAATCATGTTGTGAAAAATTGACAGTCAGGAGCAAAAATTTTATTCTTCAAACGCAAAATTACCCTTATTTCTTCTGCTCCCAACTGTCAAAACCACAAAAATAAAATTAGTCTATTAAAGGACATTGTATAAAACATATAGATTTTGAATATTTTTAACGAGTTAAAAAGGGTTATTCAGCATTCGATTTTATCGGAATCTATATGTTTTAACAATGCCTGAAAATTATTTTTTTAAGTGCATATCGAAGCCGCCGCCGACTTCGGTTGAAATCTCGCCTAACCAGCCGTTTTCCTGATTGACGCCGGTGTAAACTTTCACAAAATCAATTCCTGCAAGTTTGACTTTGTTTCCATTTTTATCCACTGCCCAGTCAATGTCTATGCCTGCAGCCTCGTCGTCGTTAGGCACATTGTCTGCATAGCCGTAAGCATAGGCTTTTCCTAACCACTTTGTGCCGCTTTGATAATAATTATCTGCCAGTTTAGTGCCTGTGAAACTGAGAGATTCGGAAGATTTCCATTCGGGATAGTAACTTTGAGAATGCCAAGAATTTTTAGTTTTATAACCTGAATTTCCTGAATTATCCTCCCAGTGAATGTATTCAAGGTCGGTTTGCCAATATTCCGTTCCTGCAACCTGAGTTTTATTGGACGGCGGTTTATAATAGACGATTTCATATTGTTTAACAGTTTCGGCTTTGCCGTATTCGCTTCCTGCAATTTCGTACCACTCATCGTCGGGCAGTCCGTTTTTGTTTTTATCGTAGGAAATCATGATGATTCCGGGTTCGGAAGAGCCTATTTTTTCGCTTGGATCAAAAGTAGCGTCCCAAACAGTGTTGCCGAGAATTTTGAAATCTCTTTGTCCCGTTATATTGATAATAGTATGGTCGAAACCAAAAACAACATATCCGCCGTATCCGCCCAAGCTGATGTTCGTCGGCTGAGCGCCTGCAATAGCTTCTCCCGCCTTTGCCGTCATGGTTTCCTGCGTATCGCCATCTTCCCATTTAGGCAGGCTGTTGGTAAACTGCCCGACAGCAGGAAAAAAATCATAAACGCGGGAAATGTAAGCGCTGTAAGGAACTGCCTCTTTTTGTACAGTGATATGTATCTGTTTTTCAATGGTTTCGTTCGGAGTTTTTATTTTCAAAATCACGGAGTAAATCCCTGAATATAACGAGATGAAAGACAGTGTCTTGTCGGTTATAATCAAAGAGTCTTCCTGTGTAGTTTTACTTTTTATCGTCCATTCGAAACCTGAATTAGCCGCCACATTCTGGGGTTCAATGTCTAAAACTTGCAGTCGGGGAATGGCATATTCCGTTTTCAGCCCCAGATCGGGAGCATCTTCAATGTCGGGAGAGCTGTCGGAACAGGAGGCTGTTCCGAACAAGGCTATAATCCCTAAACAAAAAATTCTTATTTTTTTCATTTTGCGAGATTTTTATTTTTTGATGAATTTTCGAGTTTCTTTGTTTGTATTCGTCTTTGTTTCAAGGATATAAATTCCTGCAGGCAGGCTGCTAACGTTAATTTGCGTACTACCCGAAGATTTTTGGCTGATAACCAAACCGCCCGAAAGATTGTAAACTTTCAACTCATAATTGTTGAAGTTTGTTTTCACGTACAAAATATCTTGGGTCGGTACAGGGTATATCTGTAATGAAGAGGCTGTCTTATTGATGTCTTCAATTGACAGAGTAGGGTCTTCTGCGCCCAGATTGTCCATGCACAGATAAGCGGGAGTAAGCAATCCGTAAGCATCTTTGCGAGAGCCGTCAAGGGAAATGGAAATTTTGGTTACTTTGCCTAAACTGCTCAAATCAAACCATTTCCAATCATTCAAAATAAACCAATCTGACGAATTAGCCGAACGGTAATCTGCCAAATAGTATTCTACCGTGTTTGTACTTCCTGTGTCGGTAGTTCCTTTGAAAATCACTTTGAAATAATCTCCCGACGTGAAAGGTACGCCCGCAAACGAATCGCCGTTTGTCATACTGTCATAAGCATAGGCAGCGTTTGCCAGATATACGCCTGCAACCGTTTCTCCGTCAGTTGTATTCATGGGTTTTATTTCGGTTTGCGCACCCATAGTGAAAAGAACTGCATAATTTTCGCTTTCGTCCACACCGTGTCCAACGGTAGAACGGAACTGATGTTCTAAGAATTGAGAGGGGTTAAAAGCCGTAGAAGTTACGTTGGAATAGGCAAAACCTCCCCAAAATCCATAAGACGGATAATACATGTTTGTAAATGAATACGACCCGCTGTAAAACAAAGTTTCCTCAGTGTCTTCATATCCCTGCCAATAACTTTCAGGAGATAGATACAGGTTTTCAAAGGTGGCAATCTGTGTTCCTCCGGTTACGGGAACAACTGTGCGCAACGTTTTTTGTGTGCCTTCTGCATCGCTTACCGTAAAAGTATATTGATTAACTACATCGGGACTGACGATAAGGTGTTCTTCGGTTGATAACACTTCGTTTTTGGCATTTTTCCATTTGTAAGTATAGGGCTGAACTCCTCCGCTAACCGATGTCGGGTATATGTCTATCGGGTCTCCTGCATTTATTCTTGCCCATGTAGAAGTAATTGTTGCCGTTAATGGCAGGATTTCTTGCAATGTTTTTATCGTCTCGCTTGCAACATTCAATCCTAATAAAATCTGATTATTAGCATCGCGGACTACCGAAGTGGAATTGAGAAAAACATTAGTTGATTTGTATTCCATATCAGGCGCTACAATGTTGCGGACGGTAATTGTAAATCCTTTTTGCGTGCTGCTGCTACATGCGCTGTGGAAGCCGATAGTAAATTTACCATCAGCCGAGCCGGAAGTGTAGGTATTTCCCAATGCATTGATGCCGATTTTGTCAAACCAACCGCTCGGCATAGGATATTTTGTTTCAAAATATCCGTTATACAATAAAAGATAATTGTTTGAGCCGTCCAAGTCGATTTCATCAATCGTAACCTGAATCACTTCTCCTTCATTTTTTGGAGAAAAACAAACACCGGCATCGCTACAAGTGGTTATCGTCGTATTTTTCGTACACTTAAAAGTAAGCGTTCCGTCAACAACATAGTCTTCATGACCGTCACCGGTTTTTAGATAGAAGACTCCATCGGAGGGGTCGTACGTAGTGGTAATATTTTGCCCCCAAGCGATGTTTAGATTGCAAAATAAAACAGCAATCAGAAAAAATAAATAATTTTTCAGTTTCATGATATTGCTTTTTTAATAGTTGAAATTTCACTTTCCCATCTTTTATTATTGAATAAATAAGATGAAAAAATAATTGCAGACACCACAGTAAAAATTTTCTGTGATGAAATGATTGATTGATAACAAAATTGCTTCATAAGATTATTATTTTAAAAATTAATTTCTTACTAAAACAACTTTCGTAAACTAAATTGGTAAAAACACAAGAGATTCCAAGAATCAACATTTGTTTTTCTGACTTTAATCCTCGAAAGCCTAAAACTTATTGATTTTGGCAGGTCTTCTGACTTACTCCATCTTTTGAACCTCCTTCCCATCGGGTGTGCCGACAGTGGCTGAGTCTTGTTCAAAGATTTTGGGGAGCTTACAGCAGCGGGTCTGTTCAGGATTTACACCTGATTCCCTTTTCATTGCATTTCCGTCTAATGAAAATGCAACACCAAAATTTTGCCAAAGATACATTAAAAATTTAAACAAACAAATTTTTCCTTGAAAAGGGTCAAAATCTCTATCTTTGCAACTTAAAAATTCAATTTAATGAAACCATACGACATAAAAGAATTATTGAAGGCAGGAAAAAGTGCGCTGCACGAAGAAGTTAGAATTAAAGGCTGGGTGCGGTCTTTCCGTTCCAACCAATTCATTGCGCTGAACGACGGTTCGGGGCAGAACAATCTTCAAATTGTCGTGGATTTCAATCAATTCAGCGAAGAAATCTTGAAGCAAATTACAGTTGCCTCTGCCCTCCGCGTGGACGGCGAAGTGTTGGAAAGCAAAGGCGCAGGACAAGAAATCGAAGTCAAAGCCTCACAGATTAAAATTTACGGCTATGCCGCTCCCGAAGAGGCACAAAAGACCATTTTACAACCCAAGCGCCACTCGCTGGAACTCCTGCGGGAACAAGCGCACCTGCGCTTTCGAACGAATACTTTCGCTGCCGTGATGCGCGTGCGCAATGCGTTGAGTTTCGCTATTCATCAATATTTCAATCAACAAGGATTTTATTATATCCACACGCCGATAATCACAGGCTCAGATGCCGAAGGTGCGGGAGAAATGTTTGCCGTAACCAATTTTGAAATCAACAACGCACCGAAAACGGAGGACGGAAAAGTTGATTTTTCACAGGATTTTTTTGGAAAAAAGACCAATTTAACCGTTTCAGGACAGTTGGAAGCCGAAACTGCCGCCATGGGACTGGGCAAAGTTTACACTTTCGGACCTACTTTCCGCGCAGAAAATTCCAATACCACGCGCCACTTGGCGGAATTTTGGATGGTTGAACCCGAAGTTGCTTTCAACGATTTGGAAAAAAATATTGATTTGGCGGAGGATTTTCTCAAATACTGCATCCAATATGCCATTGACCACTGTCCCGACGATTTGGCTTTGCTGGCAAAACGTTTCGACGAAGAGCAAAAACAAAAACCGAAAGAAGAGCGTTTAGAGCAGAGTTTAATGGAAAAACTGGAATTTGTTTTGCACAATAAATTTGTCCGCCTGAGCTATACGGAAGCTATTGATATTTTGAAAAACTCAAAACCCAACCAAAAAGGAAAATTCAAGTATCCGATTGACAGCTGGGGTGCAGACCTGCAATCAGAACACGAACGCTATCTGGTTGAAAAACATTTCAAAACGCCGGTGGTTCTATTTGACTATCCTGCGGAAATCAAGGCGTTTTACATGCGCCTGAACGACGACAAAAAGACCGTCCGCGCAATGGACGTGCTGTTTCCGGGCATCGGAGAAATAATTGGAGGCTCGCAGAGAGAAGAACGTTTGGACGTGCTGCAACAAAAAATGCACGATATGAATGTAGATGAAAAGGAACTTTGGTGGTATCTCGACACGCGCCGTTTCGGAACTGTGCCGCACGCAGGCTTCGGTTTGGGCTTGGAACGTTTGGTGATTTTCGTTACGGGAATGAGCAATATCCGAGATGTGATTCCTTTCCCAAGAACGCCGAAAAATGCGGAATTTTAGAAATTTTTGATTAAGTAACAAAAAAATAAATAACCTGTAAAAGAATGTTTTTCTCAGAAGTGCAAACCTAACGGGATTGTTTTGTCTTCTGTTATAACTTGTTTATTTTTCATTACTTAATAAACAAAGGATACAAAATAGTTGAAAAGGAAAGTTAATCAGATTCAATAAAAAAATGAATAACTTTGCAACTTGATTACATCAATGGTTTTAAAGAAATGTGAGTTAGCACAACAAAAACAGGAAACAGATATGGCAAATGAACAAAAAACCGAACAGATAGTCCGTTCTCACTTTGAAAGGGAAAAGGAATTTGTGCAGATAGAAAAGCAATCTTTGGAAATTCCAAAGATTGACAAGTATTTAAACAAGATAATTTGTGCCAATTGCTTGCCAGCAATGAAAGAAATGCCAAACGAAAGCATTGATTTAATTGTAACTTCGCCACCCTACAATCTCAAAAATTCTACCGGCAACGGAATGAAACCTTGTACAACAAGCGGAAAATGGGCAAATGCTGCTTTGCAAAACGGATATAGTCACTACGATGATAATATGCCACATGAAAAATATGTGAAATGGCAAAGAGATTGTTTGACGGAAATGTTTCGTTTGATAAAAAATGATGGTGCAATTTTTTATAATCATAAATGGCGCGTTCAAGATGGATTATTGCAAGATAGACAAGATATTGTAAATGGTTTTCCTGTACGACAAATCATAATTTGGCGGCGAAAAGGCGGCATAAATTTTAATCCCGGTTATTTTTTACCAACCTACGAAGTTATTTATTTGATTGCCAAACCCGATTTCAAACTTGTTCCAAAGTCTAATGGGGTTGGCGATGTTTGGGAATTTACGCAAGAAATGAAAAATGGACACCCTGCGCCTTTTCCTGTTGCTTTAATTGATAGAATTATTGGCTCTACAAATGCACAAATTATTTTAGACCCTTTTATGGGAAGTGGGACAACCGCAATTGTTGCAATGGGTTTGAAACGAAATTATATTGGTATTGAATTGTCGCCTGATTATTGTAAAATAGCTGAAAAACGTATTGCTAAAAATAAAATACAAAGTGAGTTATTAAAACTTAGAACACCTCAATTATTTGATTAATATGAAATTATACACAAAAGAAAATCTCATAAAAGAATTTCACAAAATAGCCGAAATGGGTTGGATTGAAAACGCCCGCAAAGGAAATGCCGGCGGAGTTGGCAATACACTCGAAGACCTTTTAGGTATTGAAGAAAACAATCTGCCCATTCCAAATGCTGCCGAATGGGAATTGAAAGCACAAAGAATTGGTACAAGTTCTTTGACAACACTGTTCCACATAGAGCCGTCGCCAAGAGCAGTGAAATTTGTACCGCAAGTTTTACTTTTAAATTATGGATGGCGACATCAAGAGGCAGGTAAAAAATACCCTGAAAATGAAATGAGTTTTCG
>JAITOO010000015.1 GCA_031289875.1 Flavobacteriaceae bacterium | reverse complement strand
AAACACTCCGCCCAAACCAAATTCAAATTATTGATATAACTTTCGTAACTGTCATTAAATCCGATTTGATTTTCTGTGCCGTAATCTTTCAATTGCCAATACGGTGGCGAAGTAACAATCAAATGAACGCTATTGTCTTTCAGTTCGTTCATTTGTCGGCTGTCGCCGTTAATTATCTTGTGTTTAGTTGTCATTTCTTATAAAGTGCAAAGGTATGATTTTTATCGTAGGTATTCAATATTCGAAAATCATAGGTATTTAGCAATGCCAAAATATCCGTCATGACTAATAAAGTACAGTTTTTATACCTAATTTTGTTGAATTTTTTATTTTCACGCACCTGAAAATCAAACGCTTCAAAAGTAATAAAAACGAAAAGACAATCAATAGCTACACTTTATTTAGCAAGACCAAATAATACATCAATAAAACACGACGAAAATCATGTTTGCAGTATCAAATAATGTTCGTAATTTAACACTTTGAAATTTTGCAGACACTTAATTTATAAAAAACAGAAAAAAAAATATCACAATATATGAGTACCTCAACCAAAGACCTAAGAAATGTGGTTTTGCTCGGACATTCAGGAAGCGGCAAAACCACCTTCATAGAAGCCATGCTCTATGAAAGCGGCTCTATCAGCAGACGCGGAACTGTCGAAGCCAAAAATACCGTTTCCGATAACACCCCCATCGAACATGAACGCGGAAATACCATCTTTTCCCACCAAATGTTCGTTCAATGGAAACAAAACAAAATCAACATCATAGACACTCCGGGATTTGATGATTTCATCGGCGAAGTAGTTTCCTCGCTGAAAGTTGCCGATACCGCCTTAGTCATGCTCAACGCTTCGGCAGGCGTGGAAGTAGGCACAGAAATTGTCTGGGATTACATTCAAAAATATCAGACACCCTCCATTTTCGTCATCAACCAAATTGACCACCCCAAAGCCGATTTTGAGGCTACGTTGGAACAAGCCAAAGAACGTTTCGGCAGTCGAGCGATTCCTGTTCAATATCCTGTGAATCAGGGAGAAGGATTTAACAAAATCATTGATGCCTTGCAAATGGTGATGTATGAATTTTCCGCAGGCGGAGGCAAACCCGAGAAAAAACCTATTCCCGCTTCCGAAGCGGCAAAAGCCGCTGAAATGCACAACGCACTCGTAGAAATCGCCGCCGAAAACGAAGAAGGCTTAATGGAAAAATTTTTTGAAGAAGGAACTTTGTCGGAAGCTGAACTCTCTCAGGGACTGACTATTGCACTGGCTCATCAGCAGTTTTTTCCTGTTTTCATCGCATCAGGACTGAAAAATATGGGCAGCGGAAGAGTTATGGGCTTCCTCAACGACATCGCTCCGTCTCCCGCCGACCGCCCTGCGCGCAAACTCCAAAACGGCGAATTGCTGCCTTGCAACTCAGCAGGGAAAACTACTATTTTCATCTATAAAACCCTCTCGGAACCACAAATCGGAATGGTTTCCTATTTTAAAGTCCTGTCGGGAAAACTGAAACCGGGCGAAGAACTCACCAACGCTACCAACGGCGAAACGGAAAGAATTTCGCAGATTTTCGTTACCGAAGGAAAAGACAGAACTCCTGTAAATGAATTGATTGCAGGCGATTTAGGCGTTACCGTAAAACTAAAATACGGACATACGAACGACACTTTGAACAAAGATTCGGAAAGAAAAGTTAATCCGATGGAATTTCCTGAAAACCGTATCCGAAAAAGCGTTTACACGGACAACGCCGCCGATATGGAAAAAATGTTCAAAGTGCTCCGCCAAATCGAAAAGGAAGACCCTACCTTGCGCATCGAACAGTCTGCCGAACTTCATCAAACGCTGATTTACGGACAAGGGCAGCTTCATTTGGACTTGATAAAATACCGCTTGGAAAAAGATTTCGGCGTAAAAATCAATTTTGGAAATCCAAAAATCTCCTATCGGGAAACCATGATGGGCAAAGCTGATGCCGACTATCGCCACAAAAAACAATCGGGCGGAGCAGGACAGTTCGGAGAAATCCACATGAGAGTAGAAAATTATTACGAAGGAATGCCTGACCCTACTGATATTAACATTCGTTCCAGAGAGGTGGAAGATTTGCCTTGGGGCGGGAAATTTGTTTTTTATTGGTGCATCGTCGGCGGAGCAATAGACAGCCGCTACATCGGCGCAATCAAAAAAGGAATCATGCAGCAGATGAACGAAGGACCTTTGACCGGCTCGCATTGCCAAAACATCAGAGTTTCTGTCTATGACGGAAAGATGCACAGCGTGGACAGCAACGATATTTCTTTCCAACTGGCGGCTTCGGGCGCATTCAAGGAAGCTTTCCGCAATGCGCATCCTCAGCTTCTTGAACCGATTTATCACTTGGAAATCCTCTGTCCTGACGGAGTAACAGGCGACGTGATGGGTGATTTGCAGACACGGCGTGCCATGATTTCAGGAATGGACAGTGAAGGACACTACCAGAAAATTTTGGCAGAAGTGCCGTTGGCAGAACTCAACGATTACGGTTCCATGCTGCGCTCCATAACTCAGGGACGTGCAAAATTTACCATGAAATTCACTGAATACCAATTAGTTCCAACTAATATTCAACAAGAATTAGTAAAAAAACATGCCACTGAGGAATAATATAATTTTGATTTTATTATTTATTTTAGATTAAGTTCATTGAAATCCTGCAAGATATTTTGCAGGATTTTTTTTAAAAAGTATTGCAAGTGTCAAAAAAAATCCGTTACTTTGCACTCCGAATTTAGGAATTAATTAAGAAACTGAACAAAAGAAAATGGCGCGAATTTGTCAAATAACCGGAAAACGTGCAATGGTGGGAAACCATGTGTCTCATGCCAATAACAAAACCAAAAGGCGTTTTGAAATCAATCTGCTGGAAAAGAAATTTTACCTTCCGTCAGAGGATGCATGGATTTTCTTGAAAATATCTGCACACGGACTGCGGATTATCAATAAATTAGGAATAGAAGAAGCCGTTGCCAAGGCACGCAAACAGGGTTTCATTAAATAAACAAGCAGAGATGGCAAAGAAAGGAAAAGGAAACAGAGTACAGGTGATTTTGGAATGTACTGAACATAAAGACAGCGGTTTGCCCGGAATGTCTCGTTACATCACAACGAAAAGCAAAAAGAACACTCCGGAAAGAATCGAATTGAAAAAATTCAATCCTGTATTGAAAAAATACACCTTACACAAAGAAATTAAATAATTAAACAAGACTAAGTCATGGCAAAAAAGACAGTAGCGACCCTTCAAACAGCGTCTAAAAAAATGACCAAAGTAATAAAAATGGTAAAATCTCCCAAAAACGGAGCTTACATTTTTGAAGAAAAAGTAATGAATGCTGACAGCGTTGATGCATTCCTGAAAGAGAAATAGTTTTTCATAACATAGGTTTTTAAGGTTTTCAGAATCCTCCGCGTTTCGTATGTGGAGGATTTTTTATAATTTTGTAATACAATGAGTTGGTTTAATAAAATTTTAGGAAAAGGATCAAAAGAAACGTTGGACAAAGGACTGGGAACGTCCAGCCGCTCCTTTTTTGATAAAATTGGGCGCGCAGTGGCGGGCAAAAGCAAAGTCGATGACGACGTTCTTGACGAACTCGAAGAAGTTCTCATCTCCTCTGATGTCGGAGTGGACACTACCGTGAAGATTATTCGCCGCATCGAAGCTCGCGTGGCAAAAGACAAATTTGTGAATACGTCAGAGCTGAATCAAATCTTGAGGGAAGAAATCATGGCGCTTCTCGCCGAGAACAAAAGTTTCGATTCCCGATTCGATATTCCTGCGGATAAAAAGCCTTATGTCATTATGGTGGTAGGCGTGAACGGCGTTGGAAAAACGACCACGATTGGCAAACTGGCGAACCGGTTCAAACAGCAGGGGAAAAAGGTAATGCTCGGTGCAGCAGATACTTTCAGGGCTGCCGCCGTTGACCAGTTGGTCATCTGGTCAGAACGTACAGGCGTTCCAATTGTAAAACAGGCAATGGGTTCTGACCCCGCTTCGGTTGCGTTTGATACGGTGCAGTCCGCTAAGTCTCAGGATATTGACATAGTGTTAATTGACACAGCGGGACGCCTGCACAACAAAATCAACTTGATGAACGAACTTTCCAAAATTAAAAGAGTAATGCAAAAAGTCATTCCTGATGCTCCTCATGAGGTTCTGCTCGTGTTGGACGGCTCGACGGGACAGAACGCTTTTGAACAGGCAAAACAGTTCACCGCCGCAACGGAAGTAACCGCCTTAGCCGTTACAAAACTTGACGGAACTGCCAAAGGAGGCGTGGTCATCGGGATTTCAGACCAATTCCAAATCCCTGTGAAATACATCGGTGTGGGCGAAGGCATCGACGATTTGCAGCCTTTTGATAAGTACGAATTTGTCGATAGTTTCTTTAAAAGGGTTTGAGCGGTTTGTGAAAAATTTTAACAAAATTTTGTCAAATGAGAAGAAATAATGCGTACCTTTATCGAACAAATAACAATTAAATTCTTTTAAATAATGGGTATCATTTCATGGATTGTTTTCGGTTTAATCGCCGGATTAGTCGCAAGGTTCTTAAAACCCGGCGCAGACCCTGCCGGATGGATTATTACAATTATTATCGGTATCGTTGGGGCTGTTTTAGGCGGGTATCTCTTTCAAACCATTTTGGGAGACGCATGGGTAGCAGGCTGGACATGGAGAGGATTTGTTTCCTCAGTAGTCGGCGCTATCATTGTTTTGTATATCTATAGTTTCTTCACCAAGAAATGATAGATTTTCTAAAAAACAAAATCCCCTGAGTTTCATTATTTAGGGGATTTTTGTATTCTTTCCTAAGTGAGATTTTATTTAAAATGATTTTTACCACACACGCCGAAAGAACAACAATATTAATCTTTTAATATGAAAACTTTAAGATTTTTCACAATTATATTATTTTTTATGAACTTAAATTTAGAAGCACAAGAAAATTTAACCTACCAAAAACCTTCGCCCGAAATTTTACAACTTGCAGACTATGAGCGCGCTCCGCAGGTAATTATGAACTCCAAAAAAGAATGGCTCGTCTTTTCCTATAGCCCGACTTACAAATCGCTGGACGATTTGAATCAGGAAGAAATGAGGCTGGGAGGATTAAGAGTGAACCCTGTTACAAACATTTCAAGTACAATCACTTACACCAATAATTTAAAATTGAAAAAAATCGGGGAAAAGAAAGAAACACAAATAAAAAATCTTCCCGAAAATCCAAAAATTGCCTACATCAGTTTTTCGCCTGATGAAAAAAAAATCGCTTTCACCAATACAACGGCAAAGGGCGTGGAACTTTGGGTCATCGACCTCGAAACTCGCATGGCAAAACAGCTTTCCGAAGATAACTTAAACGCAAATCTCGGACAGCCCTATGTCTGGTTCAAAAACTCAGAATCCCTTTTAGCAAAGACTCTTCAGCCGAATCGTGCCACACTTTTGGACGAAAAGAAAAATCTTCCGGCAGGTCCGATAATTTCCGAATCGGACGGGAAAATTTCGCAGAACCGAACTTATCAGGATTTATTGAAAAATCCTATGGATGAAGCTAATTTTGAGATACTTACACAATCTGAGTTGGTTAAAATTGACTTAAATGGAAAAAAAGAAAAATTTTTAGAAAAGAATATTTATAGCCAAATCAATTTCTCTCCTGACGGTAATTATATATTAATCAGCACGATACACAAACCGTTCTCGTATATTGTTCCGCTCAACCGCTTTCCTGTAACTTTTTCGGTATATGATTTAACCGGAAAATCCGTAAAAATCGTGAACGAAAAACCCTTAAACGAAATTTTGCCAAAAGGTTTTTCTTCGACTTTTACAGGAAAAAGAAATTTGTCATGGTGCGACGATAAGCCCGCAACGCTGTTCTACGTTGAGGCTCTGGATGGCGGCGACCAAGCGAATGAATCGCAGTTTCGAGACGAACTTTTCTCATGGGATTTTCCTTTCGACAAAACTCCCGAATCTTTGATGAAAACCGAACAGCGTTTTGCGGGAATTGAATGGGGAAACGCAGACTACGCTGTAGTTTACGATATGTGGTACGACACGCGCTCGCTGAAAACCTATCTTTTAAATCCAACAAAAAAAACGCTTAAATTATTGTCTGACAGGAATTTTCAGGATATTTATAACGATCCGGGAAATTTCGCAACCGAAAAAAACAAATTTGACAGATATATTATTGAAATTCAGGATGATAAAACTCACCTCATCGGCGAAGGTTTTACCGAAAAAGGTCAATTTCCTTTCATTGACGAATTTGATTTAAAAACTTTAACAAAAAAACGGATTTATACTTCTGATAGTCAAGGAATTAAAGAAGAAATTTTTGATCTTATCAATATAAAAAAAGGCGAAATTTTAGTCAGACAACAGTCAAAAAACAAATTCCCTAATTATTTTGAGAAAAACATAAAAACAGGAAAAATCTCACAACTTACTGATTTCCAAAATCCTTTTGGAAGTATCGCCAACATTTACAAGGAAGTTATTCATTATAAACGAAACGACGGCGTAGATTTGAAAGGAACGCTATATCTTCCTGAAAATTATGACTTTATAAACAAACCCAAACTCCCGCTTCTGATTTGGGCATATCCCGAAGAGTACAAAGACAAAGCTACGGCAGGGCAAAGCGCAGCTAATCCAAACGAATTTACCTATCCGTACTATGGCTCGTTTGTGTATTGGGTAGCAAAGGGTTACGCCGTGCTGGACGACGCTTCGTTCCCGATAGTGGGCGAAGGCAACACTGAACCAAACGATACTTTCATCGAACAACTCGTAGCAGATGGGCGCGCGGCGATAGATGCGGTTGATAAACTCGGATACATTGACCGCACGAAAGTAGCTGCGGGCGGGCATTCCTACGGCGCATTCATGACGGCAAACCTATTGACTTATTCCGATGATTTTGCCTGCGGAATCGCCCGAAGCGGTGCATATAACCGAACGTTAACGCCCTTCGGCTTCCAGAGCGAACAACGGAATTATTGGGATGCTCCTGAAATTTACGACCAAATGTCGCCTTTCATGCACGCCGACAAAATGAAAAAGCCACTGCTGCTGGTTCACGGCGAGGCAGACAACAATCCCGGAACTTTTACCCTACAAACCGAAAGGTATTTTCAAGCCTTGAAAAATCTCGGTGCGCCTGTACGCCTGGTGATTTTGCCTAAAGAATCGCACAGTTATCAGGCGAAAGAAAATATTTTACATTTGCTTTGGGAACAGGACAGATTTTTGGAGAAATGTCTTAAATTGGGGAAAGTGGAAAATTGAGAGTTTAGAAATTTGAATTTTTATGAAAATTATTTTATTGATAACCGGTATATTATGTGGATTTTTCACAAATGCGCAATATTCGTACGCACCTAAAGAAATCAAGGCAAAGTACGATACGGTAAATTATATGATTGGTAACGCTATCTCGGCAAAATTAAATCATAAATGGGGAATAGTTGATGAATCAGGAAAAATTATTGTGCCGTTTAAGTACGATTTCATTAAAGATGTTGTGGATTACGACCGATTTATGAGTACTTTTAATGAAGAAATTGCAATGGTAAAACTCAAAAACAAATGGGGAGTTATCAAAAGAAAAACAGGCAAAATTGTAATTCCTGTAAAATATGATACAATAGGAATTTTTTTTGGCTGTTTCGGTTTTGAGAGCGGATACGCACCCGTGAAAGAGAACAGCAAATGGGGATTTTTTGATAAAAAAGGAAAATTAGTAATTCCTATTATTTATGATAAAGTTGGCGCTTTTCGGATTTGGAACGAGTCGGGCTTCACAAGTAATTGCGTTGCTGTGAAAAAAGACGGCAAATGGGGATTTATTGATAATGAAAGAGAAATAATTGTTCCGATAAAGTACGATTCTGTGCAAGATTATATAAGATACGGTTTGGCAAAAGTTCAGAAAAACGGAAAGTGGGGATTTGTAAAAGACGGAAAAGAAATTATTTCTTTAAAATATGATGAATTGAGAGAAAATTTGGAAGCAAAATTAAATGGAAAATGGGGATTGATTACGGAAAGCGAAAATGTGATTATTCCTTTCAAATATGAAGATATAAATGCCGGTTATTTTAAGGAAAGTAAGGCACAAGTAAAACAAAACGGAAAATGGGGAGTAGTAGATTTGAAAGACAGTTTGATAATTCCATTTAAATTTGACAGCATAAGCGGTTTCAATAAAGATTTTAAACAAGTAAAAAATAAAGGAAAATGGGGCGTAATTGACGGAAGCGGAAATGAAATTATTCCTGTAAAATATGACTATTTGAGTTACTTGAATGATGTGATGAGCGCCCGACTCGATGGGAAATGGGGATATATAAACAAAGAGGGTAAAGAATTAATTCCTGTAAAATATGACACGGTAAAAGGAATTTACAGCGATTTTAATATCGTTTCAATAAATAACAAATGGGGTGCACTAAACAAAAACGGCAAAGAAATCATTCCTATAAAATATGACGAAATTGAAGATTTACAAAACGACTTTGCAAAGGCAAAGTTCGGTGGAAAGTGGGGAATTATTGACACTTTCGGAACGGAAGTGATTCCAATGAAATACGATAGCATAAGCGGTTATTGGAAAGAAAGAGCGGTTAAATTAAATGGAAAATGGGGGATAGTTGATGGTTCAAATCAAGAGATTGTCCCTATAAAATACGATGGTTTGGAAACATTCAACCAAGAATATTATTCCGTGAAAACCGGCAATAAATGGGGATTTATTGACAAATCCGGCAAAGAAATCATTCCGCCTAAATACGATTCGATATTTCCTAATCATAATCCGTTGACTATCGTAAAAATCAATGAAAAATACGGCATAATAAACAATAATCTGAAAGAAATCACGCCGATAAAATACGATTTTATAAATACCCCCTTATATGTTATTAATGCCAGTTTAGCAAAATTTGGCGGTAAATGGGGCGTTTTGGATGAATACGGAAAAGAAGTTACACCATTCAAATATGATGGAATAGGCAGAGGTGAGGTACACAGTCTTGAAACAAGAATTGGAAATAAAATAGGCTGGTTAGATGAAGATAACAAAGAAATTATTCCGCCGATTTACGATGAGTTGAAATATTTTGTTCATGATAGTTTATACGCAGCAAAATTTAATGGTAAATGGGGAGTAATCGACAAAGAAAATAAAATCGTAATCCCTTTTAAATATGACGAAATATCCCATCTTTTTTTGTCTTATAAAAACATTAACACTCATGAAATTATTTCGGAACGCATTGATTTAATTGAAGTTGAACGGAAAAATAAAAAAGGGTTTATTGACTTTGACAATAATGTAATTATCCCAATAAAATACAGCAACTTCAAATCTTATTCAGGTGAAAACCCCAAATTAATCATAGCAGAAAAAAACGAAAAATGGGGTATTATTGACAAGACAGGAACAGAAATTGTTCCTTTCAAATATGAAGAAATTGAAATTTTTAACAATGGAAAAGCGCCAGTGAAACTCGGCGGAAAATGGGGATTTATCAATACAAAAGGAAAAATTGTCGTCCCGCCGAAATACGACAAAACAAAACGTTTTTTTGGAGATTTTACAGGAATCTGCATCGGCGATAAATGGGGATTTTTAGACGACAAAACAAATACAGAAATTATTCCGCCAAAATATGATAGAATTACAAATTTTATGAGAAGAGAAAACGATTTTGCAATCGTAGAACTTGGCGGAAAATGGGGAATCATTGACAAAACAGGAAAAACAGTTTATCCATTCATCATTGATGATGCCACATTTATGCAAGGCAGAGATAGTGATGAACCCGTTTATCTTTTAAAAAACGGAAAGTGGTTTGAAACGAAAGACATCATAAACAAAATCATAAAATCTAAATTTGTAAATAACTGATAAATCGCACAGTTATCAGGCGAAAGAAAATATTTTACATTTGCTTTGGGAACAAGACAGATTTTTGGAGAAATGCCTTAAATTGGAGAAAGTGGAAAATTGAGAGTTGTTTATTGATAAAATCGTAATAATAATCTCCTCAATAAATTACCTTGCAAATTTAATCGAATGAATTTCAAAAGAATAACACTCAACTTCATATCCAAACAAACTTTAAATAACTTCTAAGATTTAGAAAGAATTTATTTTTATCTTTGTTCCATGTTTTCAAAGAAAATATCTGCAATTATTACTTTTTTTGTGCTGTTTTGTGCTGTTTTGTTTGTTTTCAATCTTTTCATGGGGTTTGCGGATATTTCCTTTTCAGACTTTTTTTCTTCGGCAGACGAAACAAAAGAATTAATCATCAACTATCGGATTAACAAAACTTTATCAATCATTTTAGCAGGAATCACATTACCTGTTAGCGGTTTTTTATTGCAGGAGTTGTTCAAAAATCCTTTGGCGGATGCTTCCATTTTGGGAGTTTCTTCCGCTTCCGCACTGGCAGTAGCGCTGATTATTTTTCTGGGGATTCCGCAATTTTTCATCAATAACGAATGGCTTTCAGGCTGGACGCTTGTCATGGGTTCGTTGGTAGGTTCGTTTCTGGTTTCTTTGCTTTTATTGCTGATAACTAATCTAATAAAAGATGTTGCCACCTTTATTATCATCGGTTTTTTGATTTCTTCGCTGTGCGGTTCGCTTGTCGGAGCATTGCAATTTTATTCGCAGTCAGAAGAATTGAAACAGTACGTCATTTGGTCTTTTGGCTCGCTGAGCGGGCTTTCCAATGTACAAATTATGTTTTTTTTCATCTGTACGGTCATCGGACTGTTTTTTGCCGGTCTTTCCGTTAGAATGCTGACAGGATTTTTGCTGGGCGAAGAATATTCTAAAACATTGGGCATCAATATAAAACGCATGAAAATTTTTATTATTTTGGCGATATGCTTTTTAGTCGGAAGCGCTACAGCAATGCTGGGACCCATCATGTTCATTGGGATTATCATTCCGCATTTCTGCCGTCAAATTTGGAATCCTGCTTCTCTATGGATTCAGTTGATTCTCAATATTTTATTTGGAATCGGATTTATGCTTCTGCTCGGTATCATAATGGAGTGGACACAATTGCCCGTCAATATTTTGTCGTCTGTCATCGGTGTTCCGACTATTTTATTTATGATTTTTAATTCAAAATTTAAACATTCAAATTATTGAAAACTAACGATGTACATAATATATTAACTCTTAAAAATCTTTCTATTGGATATGGCAAGCCTTTGCTGACAGGTATTAATGCGGAAATTAAAAAAGGAGAAATCGTTTTGCTGGCGGGAAAAAACGGAAGCGGAAAAACGACGCTTCTCAAAACTATTTTCAAGGAAATCAACGAATTAGAAGGAAAGGTTAAAATTCTTGATAAGGATTTGTATCAGATTTCTTTTTCCGAAATCGGCAGATTTTTATCTGTTGTTCTTTCCAAGAGGGCGATGAGTCCTTCTTTGAAAGTGCTGGATTTGTTAGAGTTAGGACGGTATCCTTACAAAAAATGGTATCAAAAATTGTCTAAAAAAGAAAACCAAAATATTTTGGAAATTTTAGCTTTGCTGGATTTGGAAAAATACAAAAATTTCTATCTCAACGAATTGTCAGACGGAAATTTGCAGAAAGCTCTGATTGGTAGAGCGTTAGTGCAAGACTGCCCTTTGATGATTCTGGACGAGCCGACTTCTCATTTAGACGTGGTTAATAAGCTGAAAATCATTAATTTATTGAGACACTTGGCGGATAAAGAAGGCAAAACAATTTTGTTCACTTCCCATGATTTAAATCTCGGATTGTCAATTGCCGAACAGCTTTGGCTGATAAAAGACGGACAATTTTATGCAGGCAGCACCGAAGACACCGCACAGGAAAACGGTTTGTACGAGTATTTTTCCGACAGCGAAATTGCGTTTGACTACAATTCCAACGAATACAGTTTTCGAAATGGTACAAAAAAATTGAAAACAGCTGTTGCGGGAAATTCAAAATCAATCTTCTGGCTCAAAAAAGCCTTATTGCGCAATCAAATTGATATTCAGCCGGATGCGAAAATTATCATTTTTGAAAAAGACAGTTTTTTTGAGGTTCAAACAAAAAATGGAATTTATAAGTTTTTGAAAATTGAAGAGGTTGTGGATTTTTTAATAAACCTTCAAACTTGATGAAATACAGCAATTTTCCGCCTTAGCGGACAACAATGAAAAGAAAAATTTTCCAAAAATCAAAAAAACACTAATTTTGTTCAAGATTAAAAATTTGTCATGTTATATCCGTTTTTATTTGAACCGACGTACCATTACCGCATTTGGGGCGGAAACAGACTGAAAGATTTCAACAAAAACATTACCGAAAAAAATATCGGCGAAAGTTGGGAAATTTCTACTGTTCCTGATTTTGTGAGCGTGATTGTTGATGGTGCGCTGAAAGGCAAAAACCTTGACGAGCTTGTCTCAGAATACAGAGAGAAACTCGTCGGGACGAAGGTTTACGAACGGTATGGAGACAAATTTCCGCTTTTAATTAAATTTATTGATGCCGCAAAGCCGCTTTCTGTGCAGGTTCATCCAAATGACGAATATGCGCGGAAACATCACAATTCTTTTGGCAAGACAGAAATGTGGTATATTTTAGACACTGACGAAGAGGCGGAAATCATCATCGGGTTTGAAAAAGATGCCGATAAAAGTTTGTATTCCAAAAGTTTGGCAACCGGAACAATTGAAACGATTTTGCGGAAAATTCATCCTGAAAAAGGCGACGTTTTTTACATTCCTGCGGGGCGGGTTCATGCAATTGGGAAAGGAATCACGCTGGCGGAGATTCAACAGACTTCGGACATAACTTATAGAATTTACGATTACAATCGTATCGACAAAGACGGAAAACCACGCCGGCTGCACATTCAGCAGGCAATGGAAGTAGTTGATTTTTCGTTTATTGCAGAACCAAGAAGTTTGTATGATAAAAATTCGAAGCAGACGGTTTTGATTGATTCTCCGTTTTTCAAAACCTCAAGATTTGTCGTAAAAAATGAAGTGAAACTGGAAAATAATAGGGATTCTTTTAAGATTCTAATCTTCACGGAAGGTGAGGGTTATGTCAAGACAAAAACCGAGAAAATTGCTGTAAAAAAAGGACAGAGCGTTTTGCTTCCTGCAAGTTTGGAAGATGTAATTATTGAACCAAAAAAAGTTGCAACTTTTTTAGAAGTGCATATAGATTAACCGGATATGATATATTTGAGAATTACGGCAGTTTTCCTTTGGAGAGTTTGGGTGTACCTCGTGGCGGCGTTCTGTACCGTAACGTTAGGAGTCGTTATCTATATTCTTGCTTTTCAGAAGAATGACCGCCTGACTTATTTTTTCATGCGGCTGTGGGCGCTTGTGCTTTTTTATGGGGCGGGGTTCAGATATTCTCTCAAATTTTCGGAAAAGTTGAACAAAAATCAAAACTATATTATAGTTGCCAACCACACCTCGCTGATGGATGTTGCGTTGATGTATATTGTTCACCCACAACATCCTATTGTGTTTGTAGGCAAGAAAGAACTGCAAAGGTATCCTGTTTTCGGAAGGATTTACAGCAAAGTTTCCATTTTGGTAGACCGTTCCGACCGAAAAAGCCGCGAAGCGGTGTATCCTGCGGTGAAAGAAAAACTTGGCGAAGGCAAAAATGTCGTGATTTTCGCCGAAGGGACAGTTCCCGACCGCGATGTGATTTTAGGCAAGTTTAAAGACGGCGCTTTCGCTTTTTCCACCTTGTGGAATGTCCCGATTGTGGTGTATGTAGTTCACAATCTGAAAAATATGTTTCCGTTTGTTTCGACACTGGGCTATCCGGGCAAAGTGCAGGTAGAGCAACTTGCCATTCTTCGCCCCGACGGGGAGACCATAGATTCTATGAAAGAAAAAACATTCAAAATGATGTTTCATCGCTTGGAAAATGATAAAATCGAATTTCCTGAGATTAAATAAAATCGGATTGTAATAACCAAATGTCCCCAAATGTCCTTGCGGAAAAAACAGATGAACCAAACTATCCGATATTCATTTCATTTTTAAATAATCACTGATTTTTATAGTCAAAATTTAAAGTTATCTCGCTGTAAATCAAATGTTTTGTTTTTTAATATTCAAAGATTTCTTCAAATAAGAACCAAAATAAATGAGATGAAATATTGTCAAGGCAATAGCAAAAACTATCAAACTGATGTCAGCTTCTTCACTCAGATAATGATGCGTTAGTGTCAGTATTCCCAGCAATACGCATAACAACAGCCCGATGATAGAAGTAATGAAATAGCTCTGCGAGCGGTGTTTCCACGTATCTCTTGCACTCAAATGGCTCTTTTTGATTCCGTAGGACAAATAAATTGAAAAACCGACCATCATCCACGCAACCAGTCGAATCCAAGTGTCCAAAGGAAGAAAAGCCATCATTCCCAAACAGGTAAGGATTCCCAAAATCGGAATTAACGGAACTAACGGCGTTCTGAAAGCTCTCGGTGCGTCAGGAGTGGATTTACGCATGACGATAATGCCCGCACACACCAAAATAAAGGCAAACAGCGTTCCGATACTCATCATCTCGCCGACAACTCTTCCCGGCACAAAAGCGGCAAAGAGGCTGACAAAGACCATGAAAAACAGGTTGGACTTGGCAGGCGTATGAAATTTAGAATGAAGCTGCGAGAAAACTTTGGGCAGCAGTCCGTCGTGGCTCATGGAATAGAACACACGGCTCTGCCCCAGAAGCATCACCATAATTACAGACGTGTATCCCAGCAGAATCGCTATGATAATCGTCTGATTCAGCCAAGGATAGGCGGGTTGAATCACGCCGTTGGCATCAGGGTAGCCCATGTGCGCAATTGCCGTTGCCACAGGCGCAAGGTGGTCTGCTCCGCTTCCTGCACCGAATTCCGTATATTTTGCGACTCCTATCATCACATAAGCAAAGATAACATACAAAACCGTGCAGACAAACAGCGAACCCATGATTCCGATAGGCATGGAGCGTTTCGGATTTTTTGTTTCCTGAGCCACTGTCGATACTGCATCAAATCCGACATAGGCAAAGAATATTACTCCCGCAGCGCGGATAATGCCCGACCAGCCGAATGCTCCAAATTCTCCCTTGTTTTCAGGAATGAACGGAGTGAAATTTTCCGGACGTATAAACTTGAAACCTGCTATGACAAAAGCAATTACAATGGATACCTTTAAAATTACGATGATATTGTTGAGTCTTGAAGAACCGCTCGTTCCTTTGATGAGTACCAAAGAAATGATAGCGATGATAAACACTGCGGGAAGATTGACAATGCCGTGTATAATTGTTCCGTCAGCGAGAGTAGCTGTGTCGAAAGGCGTCATCAGCAATTCGAGCGGAAGAGATACGTTGAAATTACTGAGAAATTTATTGAGATAACCCGACCAGCTCGATGCGACTGTTGCTGCTCCGACGGAATATTCCAAGACCAAATCCCAGCCGATAATCCACGCAATGAACTCTCCCATAGTGGCATACGAATAGGTGTAAGCGCTTCCTGCAATGGGAATCATGGAGGCAAATTCTGCGTAGCATAATCCTGCAAAGGCACAGCCGACGGCGGCAATGACAAAGGAAATGATAATGGCAGGACCTGCATAATTGGCGGCAGCCATGCCTGTAATGGAAAACAACCCCGCACCGATAACTGCTCCGACTCCTAATGAGACCAAAGCAAGGGAACTTAGCGAACGTTTTAATCCTGTTTCTCCGTGTTTTTCATGAACTTCTTGAACAAGAGAATCGACTGTTTTTTTGGAAAAAAGCATAGTAAATTAAAATTTTCAGTTAATAATAGACAAAAGTATAAATAAAAATTCTAATTTTATTCGTATTTTGTGAATTAATGACTGTATTTTTTTAAGGCATATTGTTTTCTTAATCAAAAAAAGTAATTATTGTTGTATGAAAATAGGGGTAGGGCGTTAAAACTATCAAATTTTAAAAAACGTAAGAAAGAAAAAAGAGGATTGATTTTTACAAATTTTCCGCAAATTTTTTTGTAATATCCAACGTTTTTTCAATTTCTTCCTGTTTGATGCAGTCCGAAATGAACCAGCTTTCATAGCCTGACGGCGGCAGATAAATGCCGTTTTTCAGCAAGAAATGAAAATATTTATTAAACAGTGAATGGTCGGCGTGGTTCACATCATCGAAGTTAGAAATTTCTTTCGTTCCAAAAAACACAGTCATCATTGAAGCAC
The DNA here is from genome assembly GCA_031289875.1 of Flavobacteriaceae bacterium. GTDB lineage: Bacteria > Bacteroidota > Bacteroidia > Flavobacteriales > Weeksellaceae > Apibacter. The sequence continues at coordinate 883 of JAITOO010000015.1, read as the reverse complement.
AGTGATTTACGCAGACTTGAATGCCTTTTTCTTCGAATATTTTTGTGATTCCTTCGGCAAGAATGCTCGTGGTTTCGGCAATTCGGTCAAAGATTTTCGGGTCATCTTTCAAAATAGAAAGCGTAGCGAAGCCTGCACACATGGCAATCGGGTTTCCGGACAGCGTTCCCGCCTGATATACCGCCCCGACGGGCGACAGGCAATCCATAATTTCTTTTTGCGCAGCAAAAGCTCCGACAGGCATTCCGCCTCCGATAACTTTTCCGTAAGTAACGATGTCCGCCTTGATGTTAAAAAATTCCTGTGCGCCGCCCATTTTGGCGCGGAAACCTGTCATCACCTCGTCAAAAATCAACAGTGTTTGGTTCGCGTCGCAGAGTTTGCGCAGGTCTTGGAGAAAATTATTTTTTGGCGGGACACAACCCATATTTCCTGCAATTGGTTCGACGATGACACAGGCAATTTCGTTGGGATTGTTCTTAAAAACTTCCTTAACTGATTCAATATCATTGTATTTGGCGAGCAAAGTATCTTTTGCCGTTCCCTGCGTAACCCCCGGACTGTTTGGGTTGCCGAAAGTAGCTGCTCCGCTTCCCGCTTTGATGAGAAAAGAATCGGCATGACCGTGATAACAGCCTTCAAACTTGATAATCTTGTCTCTGGACGTGAATCCGCGCGCCAAACGAATGGCAGACATACAGGCTTCTGTTCCCGAATTGGTCATTCGGATTTTGTCGATGTTCGGCACAGAATTGATGATAAGTTTGGCGATTTCGGTTTCGATTTCGGTTGGCGTGCCGAAAGAAAAACCGCTTTTGAGTTGTTCGGTTACGGCAGCCAGCACGTCGGGGTGGGTGTGTCCGAGAATCATCGGTCCCCATGA